>DTPJ01000119.1 GCA_011334435.1 Candidatus Poribacteria bacterium
AGTAAATTTTTCTTGACGGATTAACGTTATAGGTATATACTAAAAATTAGATTATTAAGATATTTTTATCACTTAGTTATATTCTCCATAAAAGCTATTGCTTGACCAGATCAATTCTTGGTTTTAATGAGGTAATTCTACAAATGGCAAAATATAATAAAATCGTATGGAGTGAGGGCATGTTCCTTACTCCCCATCATTTTCAGCAATGGGATATTTATCAAAATGAGATTCTCAATGCACGTGTGCGTTCACTTATGCCCTACGATTGGGGAGTCAGTGAATTAACAGTAGATCGTGACAGCTTAACAAATGGAAATTTTACATTATTATCATGTCGTGGTGTATTTAGAAGCGGATGCTTTTTTGACATTCCAGACCTAGAAGAATCGCCATCTCCGAGAAAGGCTGAAGAGCATTTTCTACCTAATATGGACGCTTTGGAAGTATATATGGCAATACCGTTAGAACGCCCTAATTCTGCAAACTGTCTGCTTAGTGGAAGGAAAGCGACAAGAGAAACGCGATATATAGAAAATTTTGCAGGTGTTTTAGACTATAACACAGGCGAAAACGAAAAGCAGATCTCAGTAGCCCGTAAAAATATAAAAATTCTCTTTGCCGATGAGCTATCAGATGAATATGAAACGATAAAAATTGCAAGGTTGGTGCGGACTCCCACAGGTGCAATTGGGCTTCAAAACGAATATATTCCGCCGTGCCTGAATATATCAAGTTCGCCCCGTTTGATCGGCATTATTCGTGGCTTGTTTGAGATACTTATAGCTAAAAGTAACGAGCTTTCTTTACAATGCCGTCAAAGGACAAATGAAGTCTATGAGTTCGGCGCTACTGATGTCTTTGTCTTGTGGTTAATTCAAACTCTGAACTCTTTTATTCCGCTTCTCGGTCACTTTTATAAATCTCAAACGTCACATCCTATTGAGGTTTATAAAGCATTAGCACAGTTTGTTGGTCAACTATCTACACTTGCAGTCAATATTCGCGCTAGCGATGTGCCTGAATATAGACACGATGACCTTATGTATACTTTTAGCGGAATTGATACTATGATAAGGACGCTTTTAAACCTTGTCTCTGCCCCGCCAAGTAAGTATAAACCTATTCCTCTTCAAAAAGTCAGTGAAACAAGTTTTCAAGGGCGTATTGATGATTCAAGCCTGTTTATGCCACAATATAGATTCTTTATGGGCATAAAGGCTGATGTATCACAGGAGAAGATCATTGATGAAATACCCAAAAAAGCGAAGATCGGTTCAATAGAAACCATAGAATTGCTTACGCACTCCGCTTTGCCCGGTGTTTCACTTTTCTATTCTGCTTTGCCTCCCAGTGCCATCCCTAGAAAGTCAGGATATGTTTATTTCTCACTTGATAATAGAGGTCCATATTGGGATAGCATCCGCAAATCTTCGTCAATGGCTGTCTTTATTCCACCAGATTTTCCAAGACCTGAAATTGAGATGATGGCTGTCGAGGAATAGATTATGCAGAATTTACTTGATAAAGGCAAGTTTTGTGCTTGCCTCATCTTTTGTTTTTTGCTCTTACCTAATTTAATTTCTCCTTCAATAGCTGATGAATCTTCTGTGGTTATCGTTGGCGATATAATGTTCGGTTCAGAGCTTGGTCAATTAATGGATAGAGAGGGTTCTACTGCCCCATTTGCTGGGGTTTTGCCAATTCTAAAAAATGCAGACATAACATTCGGCACATTTGAGGGAGTGATCTCAACTCGTGGCGAACCTGCCAAAGATAAAAAAGTTGTCTTTCGCTCAAAACCATCATCTGCCAGAGGATTAGCCAATTCTGGATTTGATGTAGTCTCTATCGCTACACCTCATATATTAGATTATGGCGATGAGGGATTCATAGATACATTAGAATATCTGTCTTGGTATGGTGTCAAATACGTCGGGGCAGGTATGAATCTTCAAGAAGCGAGGATGCCTGTTATAATCTCTGCAAAGGATACAAAAGTCGGTTTTATCTCATATTATAGGGGAAGTCAATTTGATAGACTCTTCTTTGCAAGCGAAAATAAGTTAGGTCCCGCATTGCCTATCTATGAAGAGCTTAGTTCTGATATACTTAAAGCGAAAGCGGAATCAGATATTGTCGTTGTCTCTATACATTGGGGAGCAAGAGTAGAAGGACCAGAAATAACCGATCGCCAAAAATTATATGCACAAAAAGCCATAGATTCAGGAGCAGATATTGTTATCGGACAAAAACTTAACACGCTTCAAGGATTTGAGATATACAAAGGAAAACCGATATTTTATAGTTTAGGCGATTTTATATATGGCACTTATGCTAAACAATCAGCTTATGGCTATATACTGAGATTGATATTATCTGAAAAGAAACTGAAAAAACTTGAAATAATCCCTGTTTCTATATCTGATGCCAAAACAGGATCATATCTGCCAACTATGATCAATGGACAGTCTGCGGAAGATGCCCTCAAAATGTTAGAAGAACTATCAAAGGAATTTAATACGAAAATTGATATTAAAGATGATATAGGAATTATTTATATTGACTGATGATCAGAGTTAGAAACTATGTATAAAGTCAAACTTGATATATTTGAGGGACCACTTGACCTATTGCTTTATCTCATCAGAAAAAATGAGATGGACATATACAATATACCTATCGCCGAGATCACCGATCAATATATAGAATATATCAACTTAATGCAATCTCTTGATTTAGACATCGCAGGCGAGTTTTTACTTATGGCAGCGACGCTTCTTCAAATGAAATCAGAGGCTATGTTGCCGTCAGGCGTCAGCAGTGACTTTGATGAGCCGATGATGACAAGAGAAGAGCTTGTCAGGCAATTGTTGGAATATAAGAAATTCCGTGATGCTGCAATCGCACTCTCATATCAAGAGGAATATCAAAGAAATATATATTTCAGATCATTTCAAGACCCTGTAATTTCTGGATTTAATTTAAAAGAATATAGAATTTCTGTAACGCTTTTTGATCTGCTATCTGCATTCAGTAAGATTTTAAAGTCGTTGCCAGAAGATAAATTAGAAGGATTCCAACAAGAAACCGTCACCGTCCAGCAGAAAATTGAGGAGATATTACGGATATTATCCAAACGTAAGAGGGTTGAATTCACTACATTTTTATCTGATCTAAGCACTCGGCTTGAAATCATAATCACGTTCCTTGCGATCCTTGAATTGGCAAAATCCAAACAGATTATAATTAGACAATCACAATTATTCGGCGGAATATGGCTTTATCCCGCCCCAAAGTCAGATACTTAAACTGATATTTTAAAAATGATCATAGCGGAAGCGAAATCCATAATTGAAGCTATCTTATTCGTCGCCGATAGACCTGTGTCTGCGGATCAATTGGCAGTGCTTGTTGAGATGGACAGCGACGATGTTGAGATGATAATTCAAGAATTACAGAAAGAATATGACGAGACCAAACGTAGCTTTCAAATAGCAGAAATAGCTAACGGATACCAAATCTGCACCCGTAGCGAATATGCTACTTGGATAAAAAAGTTCTATACAACGGAAATATCATCAAGGCTTTCAACATCGGCACTTGAAGCACTTGCCATAGTCGCATATAAACAGCCTGTCACAAGAGCTGAAATAGAGGAAATAAGAGGCGTAATAAGCGACAGTGTAATACGAACACTTTTGGAAAGAAACCTTATAAGTGTTGTCGGCAGAAAAGATGCCCCGGGCAGACCGTTGCTATACGGGACTACAACAGAGTTTTTAATACATTTTGGGCTAAAAGATTTGTCCGAGCTTCCATCAATAGATGAAATAGAAAAGATGCTCGGCACTCCTAAGGAACTTCGTCGGCTTTTCATTCGTGAAAAGGACAACAATTCAACTACCAATTCTTAAAATGATAGACAGGCATTCCCGTAATCAGACCGAATATTCCCCAGATCGCGCCTATTATAAAATCACCAAGGATCAGCCCTAAAAAAATAGGCACTGCCTTTCTATGGGCTTTTATGCTTCCATATTTTAATATGGATAACTTCATCAGCCACGACAAAAATATAGGGAACCAAATATAAGTAATAGCCCAATCGCCTTGCGTGACAGCATATCCGATAGGATGGAATTGCCACCAGAGAAACCGCCTTTTCATCCACATAAGGAAGAATGAGAAAAAGAATCCGACGCCTGTAAAAATGCTTGCTGCAATATCAGTTGTTCTGGGATTTATCAACCAAGATTGCAATCTTCCATAAGCTTCGTGAGCAAATCCGCCGTTTCCACCGTGACGGTATCCTGTGTCAAGGACCGCCCAAGAGCAAAAAAACGTCCCTAAAACTGCTGAGATGAGCATAACAACCCATAAACCACGCGAATTGATATTAGTTTTTTCAGCCATCTTAAATGCTTCAAGCTGATGAGGCATGACATGCGAGTTTTGGCTTCGTGATAGCCACCAAAACATTGATATAGCGGTAAGACTATTAGACGGTATTTGACGCGTGCCGAAAAATGCGGTTATAACTTGATCGCTATTGCTATAATATAACTCATGGACAAGAGGTCCTAACTCCGCCCGCATACGAGTAACAGATATTGATAATACGAAATAGATACCGAAGAAAAGCAATCCTACCCATAAATTAATCCCTATTTTAAGCCCAAAAATTAGCAAAAGCCCAAATCCGATTATTGCACCTAATAATGCAGTTCTATAACTCATCGGTTCGTTTTCTGTGTCTTTTGATCTGCCTTTCCAAGCGATCTTGATGATGTTGATTATATGAGATCGTCCAAGCCATAATGCAAGCACGCCAACTGCAAGATATGCCCCTGTCTGTTGCCATTTAGCATAAGGAAAATCAGGGAGATTATGAAGTCCTAAAATGCTTCCGATCAATAATTGTGCTTTCCAAAAGAAAAAGAAAAACCATGTTGAAAATGCGAGATCAAGCGGCATAAAATAGGCAAGCCCGACTGCACAAGGATAAAATGCGATCACCATAGGTTGCATTGAATCCCAAGGCTTTGAGACGAACAGATCGCTTATATTATATATATTGCGAATTCCCGGCACTGATGGGATAAGTGCATGAAATCCGTTTAATAGGGTAATCCCAGCACCAATACTAAAACCAATCCACATCCTCTTGTTTTTTAGTAGGTTATCAGATGGACTTGTCATCGCAAGTGGAAGTTGTATTACTGGATAGGTTAGCTTCTCATATTCTATCCATTGTCTTCTGACAATTACGTTTATACATATCATAATAAACACAAGCAGAAGTATCAATCCGAACCAAGGAAGGAGTGCCAATAGCCAAGTTTTAATATGTAGAGCGGTATATAATAAAGAAGAATTGCCTTGACTGGCTTCATAAAAGCCTTTAAGGACATGCTTATTGTCAACGGTGAGCCATTTTGGTAGATAATGAAAAAAAAGCGCCGACCATTCATTTTCTGGTGTAGCATACCAAAATGGGGCGCTTATATCTCGGACAAGCTGTTGTCCAACGCTTTCGCCTGATAATGCAGAGGCACAAGATACCATTATATAAACGGTTAATAATTCGTTTTGATCTAATAATCCCGATTTGAAAAATAGCCTTGCCCCTGCATTTAATAAAGTAAGGATAAAAAGCGTAAATATGGCATTGCAAAATAGCGAGGATGTGGTAGAATAAAAGATAGTGCTACCAGTTTCGCTTAGCGCAATCCAGAACGAATTTATTGGGATAAGCAATAATCCGATGAGGACAGATCGCCACGTAATGCCCTTCAATTTGTAAGTTTCCTAAAACTTAAATCCTGCTGAAAGGAATATTCGGTTTGATGTGTAATCTTTAACTTTATCTGAATTAACTCTCAGTTTATAAAAGCCTCTCATATAGGCAATATCTAAATTGAAAGCATCTTCTGCTATAATTCCGATCCCTGCTGTAATATATTGTCGTTCTTTTTCTATCTCTGTCCCTTTTGGAGTATATGGAAGTGGATCACGCATATATCCTAATCTCAGAGCCAATCCAGAGTTTGGTATGAAAAATTCGCAACCAACGCTCAGTCTTAGGATATCTCTATAATCATTGATAAAGTCTTCATTGCTAACGTCACCAGCTGGCGGTTCGCTATATTTTGTTTGTGTCCAATCTATATAAGACGCATCAGCAGATATTAGGGCATTTGGCATCGGACTCATAGATAAACCAAGAGAAAATTTAAATGGACATGATATATCATAATCTATGCTTCCGTCATTTAAATCTGATTCTTCAGTTCCATCATCATAAGTGTAATAACTGTCCTGAGTCCAATATTCGTTAGCTGTTAAACTCAATGGTATATTAATTGTCGCACCGAGTTTGATAGGTTTCGCCACTCTTGCAAGAATTCCGATCTTTGCATCTGCCCCCATATAGTCAGTTGCAGTTGTATCTATATAATTAATAGTATCAATATTTTTATCTAAACTTTTGGTATCAGTTGCGATTAAATCTAAACTATAATCATAACTTCCGCTGAGAAATCCAAGAGAAGCGCCGACAGACACATTTGGGGCAACGTCCACAGCTACTCCGAAATCCCAAGAATATATCCCGCCTGACTCTTTGATGATCTCGTCAATATACAATTGACCAAGTTCGGGGTCTTCTTCTAATGTGAGTTCATTAAATCCTTTCGTCATAATCCTTGAATCATAGCTTTGAATTCTGTTCATACCAAACGCGAAAGCCAGACCACCGCGATATGTTGGTATAGGAATAACGACGCCAAAGGAGTTAGGTCTTGTGTTAGAGGCAAATGTTGACTCCTTTTCGCCGAAATATTCTACCTCAGTGTCAATCTTTTCATGCGACAGTGAACCATAAAATTGCATGTTCCTTATGCGTGATAAACCCGCAGGATTCCAATATAATGCAGTGAAGTCATCGGCAACGCTTGTATAAGCCCCACCGATGCCAATGGCTCTAGCACCAACATAAAACTCATTTCCGACGGTTACTTCCTGTTGTGCCATTGAAATCTGCACAAAAAAGCATGATATTACAAACAAAATCACGAGTCTTAATGTAAATCTAAACATATCATAACCACCTTTCTAATATAGTTTTTTGTTTCAACTTTTCAGTTTTCAGACGAGAAAAAACAACTTTTGGATTACAAAATCTCATCTATATCTTCTGATCGGTCTCTCATCATCTTCTGGATCTCTTTGTTTTCCTTTGGAGTCAGCATTTTTATTGCTATCAGGCTTTTTTTCCCCTCGTCTATCATCATCGGTAGAATTGCGGAGGTTATCTGTGCCTCGTTTATGAGATTCGGGTTTCTTTTCCGGTGTGTAATAGTAATAGCCATCATCCCAATAATACCAGTGATCCCACCAAGGTCTATACCAATAGTAATAAGTGCCATAATAAGGGAAGAAATCATAAAAATAATACTCACCATCATAAATATAAGGGCTTTCGTAATATTCATAATCTCTGTATGATCTTTCTCCGTGCTTTTTCTCCATACTTTCTTTAGCATCAGGAGGATAGCCGATAAGAGTATAACATCCCGACAACAATAATGCCATAAGAAATATAGCAACAGAAATTATTATTAACCGTTTATTTAAGCGGAACATTTGTAATTCCCCTCCTTATAATCTTTAACAAAAGATAGTTTTATAGAGCCGTTTAGTTCTGCTGTCATTCCTGCGGAAGCAGAAGTCCATTCCTTATTATGATTTTTCTGGATTTCATTTGTAATTTATCCCTTTGTAACTGAGATAGAAATTACAATTCGGCACAAAAAATGGAAAATTAAATAGCACCATGTTTGATAATTCTGACGATTACAAACAAAAAATATTCGGAAAATTACATTTCCTCACCGTAAAGCCTTGTGAGTTCGTCAAAAGGATATTTCCCTGTTATGCAACCTGTGCATGCAGACGTCTCGGTTAAGTGCAACTCATCAAGATAATCTTCAAGAGATAGATAATATACAGACCTTGCATTAAGTATTTTAGCGATCCCTTTTTCAAGCTCATAAAGGTTACTGGTAGTTCCAACCTTGTTTGCTATAAATTGTTCTCGCCCTCCCTTAAACATTTCAATACCAAGAGGACATATATAACGAATTGGAGGAAAATTAAAGCACCAAATAACTTCCTTAGCACCTGCATCAATAGCCATAGCACTGACTTTTCCTGTCGTTGTGCCTCTTACAATTGAATCGTCAGCTAATATGACTGTCTTATTTTTAACAACTTCATGGAGAAAACTCAATTTTCGCATAACAAGATCGGCTCTATTAAGACCCTTTATTTCAGGTCCTCTGATGAATGTCCTGCCCGTATATTTGTCTCTGATAATGCCATGCGACATCAACGGTATTCCTGTTGATCTTGATAATCCAACACCGAAAGGTATTCCTCCGTCTGGAATGGGAATAATAATGCTCTCATTAGCATCTTTAATCGTAAAATCAGTTTTTAACCTTTGCCCTAAGCGTCCACCGCATCGCTCTCTAAAACTGCTTAATATCTGATTGCGGATATTGCTATCTGGACGTGAAAAATATGCGTCTTCAAAGATACAAAAAGCCGTCCTTTCAGTATCAGCGAAACGAACAGACCTTTTACCATCATAGGATATAATAAAAGCAGTCCCTGGCTCTACATCCTCACGAGGTATTTTAGTCCCTGGATAATAGATTTTTCTTAATTCATTCATCACACACGATTCAGAAGCTAAAATATAGGCATCAGGGAGATCAATAAAACATAATGGTCTTATCCCATAAGGATCACGGATACCTATTATGCTGTCATCAGTAGCAATTAAAAATGCATAAGAACCAGTCAATTTCGGTGCAATCTTTTCTAATGCTTTTTCTATGATTGTGCTAATTGATTTTTTTATCCCTTGTGAAATATAAATGCGTGCTATATGGGCTAATATCCTTCCGACAGTTTCGGTGTCAGTTCCTCCGATCATCTCTCTTTTTACAGTTTCAATCAAAATTTTAGCTGTCTCAAAATCTATCTCGTCATCTTCTTCTAAACACTTGAAATCTGTTTGAAAGCATAAATTTTTTCTTTCCGCAGTCTCTGTCTGTGATAACGGAATTCCACAAAATGAAGTTATAGTGCCATTATGAGCTATATAAAACTTTATCCAACTATATGATATTTCAATAGGTTGAATGTCATTAATGATTGATCCACTGGATAAGTTTGAAGTCGGATAACGAGTATGTCCAATACCTCTATCGCCATCTATTATTTCTGAAAATCCGAAGTTATTGGATACTAACCCCGTTCCTTTCTTCAACTTAAATTCGTTTTCATCACATACAAGTATCCCACAAGCGTCTTCTCCTCTATGTTGAAGGAAATGAAGCGAATGGACGAGCTTTTCGTAAATATTTTTGTGATCTTTTGAGAATATTCCCACTAATCCACAATCAGACATAGATTTTATATTTCCTTATTTGCCTTGTAGTGCTTTAAGACGTTTCCTCGCTTCCTCTGCCCAACTTCCGGGCGGATTCATATTAAGAAACTTCTGCCATTGTTCAATAGCCAATTTTGTTTTTCCCCATCTCTCATAAACCAATGCTAAATTATAATTCGCTGTCGGATTTTTTGGGTCTTGTTGAAGGACTCTTTCAAACATATCCGCAGACTGACCATACTTCTCCAAAGTATAAAGTATATTGCCATAATGCACAAGAGTATCAATTCTATCAGGATCAAGTTTTAGGGCTTTTTGGAACTCTGCTTCAGCTTTCACTAAATCGTTTAGATGATGGCTATATAAATAACCTAACCTTTGATGTGCTATTGCGGAGCTATCATTAATAGCTATCTCTTTTTTATATTCATCTATCGCCCTTGACAGTTCGCCTTTCTTTTCAGATATTCGCCCTAATTCAGCATAAGCCCCTGGATAAGATGGATTTGCTTTGATAGTCCTTTCAAAATATGTCCTTGCAGTATCGTCTGCCTCCATCTCTTTATATAACATCGCTATATTAAAATAGGCTTCTGCCCTGTTTGGCTCTAATTCAACGACTTGCTTAAAATCCTCTATTATCTGTTCATTTCTATAAACCCTTCCACCAACAGCTTTGACCTTTTTTAGAAGCATTGCCCTATCAAAATATGCCTGTGCAAAATCTCGTTTTAACTCAATAGCTTTCGTATATTCATCAACAGCTTTGGCATTATCTCTACCTTCTAATAGCTTTGCATATTCATAATGCCATTGATAGTTATAGGGCGAATATTCATTAGCTAAATCATAATGTTCTATAGCTTTCTCTATATTTCCATATTTTTTATGAAGCAACGCTAAATCGTATTGAACCTGTGGATGATTAGGTTCTAACACAAGCCCCTTTTCGTATACGTCTATTATTTTTTTATCGTCCAAACCTTTTTTTACATAGATCGCTCCAAGCCTTAAAAACGGATCGGCTTTTGTCTGATCTAAGTTTATAACTGCTTCATATTCCATCATAGCTCTGTCAATATCATTCTTTTTATCTTCATAATAAACACCAAGTTTATAGCGTGAATCAACATCAGTAGGGTCAATCTTTGATAATTCTTCAAGTGACGACATTGCCATATCATCATTGCCCTGTTTTTCATAAATCTTTGATAGCATCCTGTATGCCTTGACTTTTAACTTAGGGTCTGCAATTTGTGAATTTGTAACGTTAGATAATGTAGAAATTGCCTCGTTCAGTTTGTTTTGATCATTGTATATGCCAGCTATCAATATTAG
>DTPJ01000831.1 GCA_011334435.1 Candidatus Poribacteria bacterium
ACATCATACGCTTGAAATGATGTTTAACTTGGAGGTTATGGCGATACTTGACGCTGGCGTCCGTTCCGCAAATAGTGGAAAAATGGAAACGGTCTTTACTGCTATATGAGCCGATATGCGTATTATAAAACACCCCTTTTTATTAATTTTTAGAGATTTAAATTGCTTATGAAACATTCATTTGTGGGTTTCTGCTTCCGCGTAATGATAAAATCTTAGAACCGTCATTTCCGTCTCCATAAAAATAGGGAAGGCGGAAATCCAAATATTTATACCAAAACTTGTTGACGTCTAAGCATTTCTTTATTTAACGGAATGTCTCTAGCATGCTTATCCCAAGCGAGAACCTCAAATGGTATAGGAGACATATATTTATTTATATCATCGCATATTTTAACACTACCATCATTGATCTCATAAATTTTAATTTTCTCAATATCAATTTCACCCAAGCCTCGTTGAAAGGCAATTTTAAGATAGCCGATAGCTGATGGTTCAAATCCCATTAAATAGCTTGTAACCGCATCAACACTTGTCGGGTTTTTTCCGCCTACGACAAGGTTTGTCTGAATATTTTTTCCGTGATGAAACGCAGTCCCATCTCTGCCAACTATTCCTTCAACGATATTGAGATCGGGGACTGATGCTTTTGCAAGATCGCAGAGCCTGCGACATAAAACCTCTTCCCTTAACTCTATTCCACTTGGTGTGATCTCATGCCAGCGATTTCCGTATTCTTTTGGAAATGCACAAAGATGACGTATTTCTGGGGGAGTAATAGTTCCCATAAGATTTTTCATACACAATGTCGTTACAGCTAAATTGTGTGTTTTTAGTTTTGGAACATTAATAAAATAGTTTTCTTTTACAGTCTTAGCGATGCCTATTTCTTTAAGGTATTCTGCGGAAGGCATTTTGTGGACTATTGACTCATCAAGGTTTAAATTGACTAATTTAATTCCTTGTTTGCGAGCCACTTCTGTATATCCGCCTTTATCGTAATACTCGTCCATTATATTGTCGCCGCCACCTTCAGCGACCATTATATCATCAGGCTTTATGCCGATTTCTTTGAGGTAATCAATCATGCCTGATATGAAAGCGGGATGTGTTATTATCCCCGAATCAATATCCGATGGAACAGTCACATTTGGCTTCATAACAACCCTTTTCTTTATATCTGGTGATAAAGCTTTGAGAAATTCATAACCTGCCTGTGCCATACCGTCAGATAAAGGTCCACAATTATAATTAAGTTTATATACATATACAGCATTGTCAATAAAATGACCACTCATAATATTCTCCATTTATAAAAATCCGATATTGCCAATTAGGTAGTTCTATCATCATAATCTAATGGGACTTCACTGGCGATGGGCATAACTATCCATAAAATTATGTAGATAATTATACCAAGTCCAGCTATAATAGAAAGTAAAACAAATATTAAACGCACAATAAATATTGGAAAACCTAATTTATATGATAATCCTGAGCATACACCATAGAGCATCTTTTTTTTAATTATTCTAGCTAATATAGGTTTGCCATTTTTAACAGGATCAACTATCCTTGCCATTTTCACCCGCCTTTTCGTGTTCAAGCCATTGTATAAGATTAAAGGCAGAACCTGTATTTTCATCAAGGCTACGAGCTAATTCTATGGCTTCTTTGAATAAGTCGTTTTTCCTATCACATTCAGACGCAGATACAAGACCTATCAAAGTAAATACTCCCTGAGATATGGCTAAAGCTGTTCTTGTCTCTTTGTCCTCTACTTTCATATTGCCGATGAATTGCGAAAGCTGATACACAAGTTGTGCAGGAATAGCAAATTCGCGAAATTTAAGCATTATTTTAACAACTTTTAATATGTTTCTAAGAGAGTTAGTGATAACGTTTGGATTAATCTGAACCGCAAGCTGAAAAGCGGATACACAGAAGTTTGCAGATTCAATCCAATTCTTATTTAACGCATAAACTAATGCAATATTATTTGTTGTCTCATGTTGCATTAGATAATCTTTAGCATTTCTCTCTAATTCAAGCGATTCAAGATAATATTCAATCGCCTCATCAAAATTCCCTTGTTCTTGATATAACGATCCAAGTCTATTCATAATCAAATATTGATTAGATTTATCGTCAAATTCGCGAAATATCTTTAATGCTTTTTGATAGCTATCAATTGCTTGATCATAATCGTTTGAATTATAATAATATCCAGCAATATTAGTGATCGCAGATGCTTCACCATATTTATCGTTTTTTTGATGGAAAATTCTCCTTGACTCATTAAAACACTGAAAAGCTTTTTCTAATTCCCTATTATTTTGATATATTAGACCTAAATTGTTTAACAACTGTGCTGAACTCAGATCATCTCCAACAGCTTTATATATGCTTAATAAATTTTCAAAACTTTCTATTGCTTTGTCAATGTCATTTTTATCAAGATAAGCAGACCCTAATGCGTTTAATGATTGTATAACCAATGTGCTATCTTGGGATTTTTGAGCGATATTCAATGTTGATTGATATGACTCTATGGCTTCATTGATTTTCCCTTGTTTATAATTCAATGTCCCTAAATTGAAAATTGCAGTTGCCTGTAATCGTAAATTATTTTGCCTTCCAAATAGGTCAGACATCCCTATTAGATATTGGCTTATTATGTCCCAATATCCCATTTTTGCTAGAAAATCACTGAGACTGTCTGATATTTTCATTGTTTTATCAAGGTCGCCTTTTTTCATTGCCCACATTAAGACTGACAGGCAATTGAACAACTCCAATGTAATTAAATCAAAAGCAGGTTTTACAAGAATTTGCATTGCAACATTTCGCAATTGCTCTCTTGATGTGCCTTCTAGCATTTGCCCTTCTATGGCTTTTTCTGCTATCTCTATGTCTGTCATCGGAATTGTAGCGTTGAGGAATTCCATAACATATTTAGCCATTGATTCATAGTATTTATCATGGTCTTGATCATCTTCTAACAGCTTTTTTGCTTTGTCTTTGACGATCTGATGAAGACCAAGCCTTTTTCCTTTCTGATAAATCTCTATTAGCGACAGATCAATAAGACGCTTTATTGCCTTGCCAAAAACTTCGTCATTCATATTGCATATCTCTTGGATAGCGTTTCTATTAGCATTTGGATAGAATAATGACATGATAGAAAAAATCTTTCGTCCATCTTTTAATGCTAATTTCAGAGAACTATTTATTATGTGATCTATTATATCACCTTTTGCTTTTCTTATGTCTTTTATTATATTATCAAGTGTTCTTTCACCAGAGGCAACCTGTGAAATTGCCAATTTTGTCGCCATTGGATGACCGCCTGTTAAGTGTGTAAGCCGATCTATTTGCTCCAAGTCTTTTTTATATTTGTAACATAATTTTATTGCGTCAATTTGCTTTAACATCCCGATCTGAATCTGCTTTCCGCCTAATTCTAATGCCTCGTTACTTGTAACAATTGCTTTGCAATTATTCGGCAGTTCGCCTAAAAAAGACTTAATAATATCGGTTGTTCCAAGCATATTTAAATCTTCTATAACCAACAATCTTCTTTGACTGCCTTCTAACCCATTTATTACATCATTTTTTAGGTCAATGTCAGTTTCATATTCACGGACATTAATATTACACTTATGGGCTATTGTCATTAGAAACGTTCTTGGATTTATGTTGGATTCTAATCCTGAACTGAGAGCTGATATACAGATGATTTCATCAAACCATTCAGCCATTCTATCAATGGATTCTATGACAATTGCAGTCTTGCCAATTCCTAAATCTCCGTAAAGATTTATGAATTTTTCGCTATCCATACGTTCTGGATCAAGTGATCTCAAAATTGTGTTTAGCTCTTCTCGCCTTCCAACAAATCTCTCTTCACGAGTCAATATAGGATCGATCTTCGCTTGAGGTGGATATGCGATGCTAACTTTTGCAGAATCTATCACTTCGGCGATCTCCGCATCCATTATGTTTAAATTGACCTCTTTATCAATAAGCGAATCGTTTACGAATAAAATTGGAGTTGCCCATTCGCTTGAATTCACTTGCCAATCGTTTGACATAGCTTGGCGAGCCATAAGCATCGCCTTGTCAATAGTCTCTCCTTTGGCTAATGCACCGTAAAAAGCTTTTATAAACTCTTGGTTAGCGTATTCTGATAAGCTATTCTGCATAGTGACCAAGGCAGGAATGCCTGTTTCCATGATAGTGTTTGCAACATCATAGATTTCATTATAGGCATCTTCGGAATGGCAAGAATTCTGGACTATTAGGCGAAGCCCTCCTCTTATGCCTACTGTTATATATTCCTGCAATTTGATCTTATCTATTAGCTCAACATTAGCCTGTCTTGTCTCAAATACTAATTGCCCAATAGCTGTGTGACCAATAAAATGCCATATATGATAGCTATCTGCTATTTCCTTAGAGAAGACCTCTTTTGTGATATGTTTATGCAGTTTTATGTTTATCGGCAATGATTCGCCTTCAAGTTTTTGGAATCCGTAGATATGAGAATAAACGTCAATCGGGGAGATTTGTTCTGGATCATCTTCGGGCATCGTTTCGTTTAAGATTGGAGATGATATTGTTGTTAATATTTTTAAGTTCCCTATCTTAGGCAAAATATCAGGGCTTTTTCGTGAAGTTGAGATAATTCTTATAATGCCTCTGGTTTTCGCTACCCAGTCTTTTCCATCATGCAATAATTCCCAAGGAATAAAAGCTAATTCACTGCTCGGTGCGATAGCTATAACGCTTGGATCGGTCATCTTATACTGATCAAGGGCTACGTCTGTAAATACTCTTTGGAATAGGCGAGTCCCGAAGTCTATTAGGTTTTGTTCGCTTAGTTTTTCTGGGTGACTACGAATATCATTGATTTCTTGTTTAAACTCATCAATAGATAAAGGAGGGCTAATTTTAACTGTATTGTCATTGATAACTGCACTCTTAAAAGTAATAAAGCACTTAATCGCCTTCATCAATTTTCACCTTTGAGTAGTTTTTAATTGTAACTGAAAACCATTTGTATAATAATTTACTAAATTTTGGACAATTTACAAATTGTAACCACATAAAACTAATTGGTTTATAATTTAAGTTCTTAATTAAATAATATTTTTAACCCTATATAAATATCATAAAAATCCCTAGTTTCGAATTACCTTTTCGGTTAAAAAATCCCTCTAAATCTCCTTCTTAACACTTCTGTTAATTCCTCAGCAGGCTTCATATCTTTCCCTGCATTGATCACATCTAACGATGAAAGTTTTTCTCCTGTATCGGGCAATATTAGCAACGGTGATAGTTCTAACAACGGTATAGCGATAAATGGACGTTCTCTGATGTCTTTATCTGGAATGACAAGATCAGGTTCATTTATCACTCTATCGCTGTAAATAGCTATATCAAGGTCTATTGTTCGGTCAGAATATTTGTCATCTGAACGTATACGACCAAGATCATACTCAATTTTACGCAAAATATCAAATTTTAGCTTTCTCGGACTTATATTTGTGCGTATATGAAAAACTCCATTGATGAAATCAGACTGATTTGGTCTATCTATCGCCTTTGTCTGATAAAATGTGGAGACTGCGATTACTTTAACATATCGTTTTAATTGATCTAATGCTTTGATTATATTTTCCTCAGGATCAATATTTGATCCAACAGATATGAATACATCAGTCAGCTTTGACATTAATACTTTTGCTCTCTTTCTATCTCAATGGCGACGCTTTTTGCAAATCTCAATGCCCCTGTTTTGTCAATTGTCACACTAACTTTGCGAACATTACGATTTTCAAGGCATATTTCTGCTACCTTTTCAGCTAAACGTTCAACAAGGTTGAAAGATGATGATTCAACAAAATTGACGATCTTCTTTTTTATCACTTTATAGTCAATTGTATCTTCAATATTGTCAGTTTGACATGCTTTTCTAAGATCGGCATATAAGGTGATATTTATAAGGACATCTTGTTTGTTTTCTCGTTCATGATCATATACTCCAATCACACATCTAACAAGCAAATCTCGTATGTGAATTTTATCAAGTTTTTCATTATCCATAGGTATATCCTTTCAGATGGTATCCGCCGTCAACAAAAATGACTTGACCAGTTACAAATATGCTATCAAGAAGGAAAATAACCGCTTTTGTTATTTCCTCTGTGCTTCCGATACTGTTAAGTGGATTAGTTGGTGCGAGTTTTTCCAGATAAGATAAATCCTGTCCGGGTGGCGGTAAAATAAGTCCCGGTGCGATGGCGTTAACTCTTGTGTATGGAGCAAATTCCAAAGCCATCATTTTCGTCAGATCAAAAAGCATTCTTTTGCTTAAATGATATGCGACATGCGTCCTGTCATATTCGGTTATCCTTGTATCTAATAAGTTTATTATTGCAGAATCTATTTTCTGCATAGCCATTTTACGCGCAAGTATCAAAGGCGACATAGCGTTTATCTGAATATTATCGCATAATTCCTCTATTGAAAAAGTGCATAAGTCGCTTTTATCAAATATTGATGCGTTGTTTATCAATATCTGTATAGGCGACTCAAGCTGTAAAGCTTTATCAAAAATTGCCTCTACTTCGGAGACTTGACGAAGGTCACCTGACACAGTCCAAGCCCTTACGCCGTATTGTTGGACTTTCTCAGCGAGTTCAGATGCCTCTTTTTTAGATTTTCCATAGTGAATTATGACATTAGCACCGTAAGACGCCAATGAAAGCGATATTGCCTGCCCAAGCCTTTTCGCTCCGCCTGTTATAAGTGCAGTTTTTCCCTTTACCCATGAATTTTTATGCTCCATTGTTATTTACTTCTCCATTTTTTCCGATTCGTTGATCAACTCAGCTGACATTTTGCCAGATAACATCACTAATGGAATTCCCCCTCCGGGGTGAACGCTTCCACCAGCAAAATATAAGCCTTTTATATCTCTACTACGATTAGCAGGACGTTTAAACGCCATACTCATATTGTTTGATGAGATTCCATATATGCTACCTCTATTGCTCGCATAATTCCTAAGAAAATCCAAAGGTGTAATTATTTTCTCCACTTCAATATTGCTTGATATATCAATTCCTATCCCTTTAAGCCTATTAAATATGACGCTTCGCATTCTATCTATTTCATTATTCCAAAACTGATCATCTTGTCCATTTGACAAATATGGGACATTTACTAAAACAAACCAATTTTCGCCATTTATTGAGGCATGTTCAGGGTCGGTCTTGCTTGTGATAGATATATATATTGTCGGCTCATCAGGCACTTTTAACTCTTTGAATATCTGCCTAAATTCCTTTTTGTAATCCGATGAGAATATGATGTTATGATGTTTTAGTTCGGGATTTTTCTTGTTTATTCCCCATAAAAAGACCATACCTGATAATGATGGTTCAAAATTATTCAATTTTTTGCGATGATTATGAAAACCATCAATTAGAGAATTATAAGCAGTTACAACATCTGAACCGCAAAGGACATAATCTGACAAGATTTTCTCATTATTTACGACTACCCCCTTTACTTCTTTATCACTCCATAAAATTTTCTCCACCTTTGTTGATTTCAGTATTTCAATCCCCATTTTTTTTGCGATCTCTTCCATTGCATTCACTAATCTATACATTCCGCCTTTTATGTAATACGCACCAAGCCCATATTCAACATAAGAGATGATATTCAAGGTAGCAGGGGCTTGAAATGGGTCTGATCCGTTATATGTAGCGTATCTATCAAAAAGTTGTATTAACCTTGGATCAGAAAAAAATTTGGAGACACCTTGATGAAAACTATGGAACGGGTCCATTTGATAAAGCTTAAATAAGATACTTGGATTTCCCTTCTTTATAACTTTTTTGATCTCATGTATAGGCGTAAAAAGAAATATATCAGCTGTAAGATTATATATCCTTTCACAATATTTTAGATATTTTTTATATGAACCTGCATCAAATGGGGACAGATCATTAATAGCATTAATCATCTTTTCTATATTTGAACTGGTATCCATAACAGAGCCATCAGGGAAAAAATATCGGCATATAGGATCAATTGGAATAAATTTAAGGAGATTAGGACGGTCAAATCCCGCAAAATTGAATAGATCGTCAACTACAAAATCCATCGTTAATAATGATGGACCTGTATCAAAGCGGTATTGACCGCTTATGAATTCGCTCATTTTTCCGCCTAACTTTTCGTTCTGCTCAAAAAGCTGAACCCTAAACCCCATTTTTGCTAAACGGATAGCCCCGCTTAACGCGCCAAGTCCACCGCCAATTACGATAACCTTTTTTCCCATAATATTCCTTAAAAAATCACCGCCAGATTATTTTAGGCTTTACAAAATATCGCCCTTTCCAAACGGCTTTTCCTGTTATAGCAAGGATCATTGAACCGAAAGCGATTGTCAACAAAAGTATGACACTGATAGGATATAGAAAGGCAAGATAGATCGGAAACCTAAATCGCCAATGAGACATACCCCAGATCATCAAAGAGAGAAATACCCCAATTACTGATAAGACTAATGATAAAGATAACAATTTTACACCAGCTAATCTGACAAGTAATAGAACAACAGGTTGGAGAAAAGAGAAACCAATACATATCCACACAAATATAAAAGTCAAAACCCTATATCCAAATCCAGCAAATAGATTTTTAGTAAACCCGCGATAAGCATCACGAAAACCACTATACATCCTGCAAAATAACTGATCATATCCTAATGACATTCTCCATCTTAACCCATTTGCCTTTATTTTTCTAACCAATGCGACATCATCAACCGCCTCATTTTTTATTGATTCATAACCGCCTATTTTCTCATAAGCTTTACGATTGATCATAAGATATTGACCGATAGCAGCAGAAAAAGCAGGTGACTGAGTTCTATATGCGACAATAAGTGGCAGGAAACATAATATAAACCATGGGAAAAGCGGAACCATAAGACGTTCGCCCCAAGATAATATCTGTTCACGAGGGAAAGCAGTGATAAAATCAGCCTTCTCTGCCAACATTCCAGCTACGCCATCTCTAATGGAATTTGGATAATGTATTGTATCCGCGTCGGTAAAGAGCAATATCTCACCTTTGGCATATTTTGATAATTGATGACAAGCCCAATGTTTGCCAAACCACTCAGAAGGCAACGGTTCACCTTTAATTATCCTTAATTTTTCGCTTTTCTCTGATAATTCTGTCAAAATCTGCCATGTTCCATCAGTGGAATTATCATCTAACACTAACACCTCATAATTTGGATAGTCTTGATTCAAAAGCGAATTTATGCAATTCCTTATGTTTTTCTCCTCATTCCTAGCAGGGACTAATACAGATACAGAAGGATATTCTAATGGTTTCGGATAACTGCCGAGTTTCCTTAAAATTATGATGTTGCTTATCGTAATAAAAAAGATCACTGATAGAAATATCAGGACATTTATTTGTAGATGAATTGCCCAGAAGGACATTAAGATTCACTCCTTATATGAAATCTCCATTTTATGCCTTGCCTTAAATCTTGACGATGTTTCCATATAAGAATGAGCATATTTCCGAGCCAGATCATCAAAATCACAGAATCATATTGTCGCAGAGAGAGATAAATCAATAAGCATATCATACTAATAATGACAGACCAAGCATCGGTTTTTTGTATTCGGTAAGCTATTTCAAGGAAGATGCCTAATATTGTTGGTCCTTCCCATAAAGTTAGCCCTGTCCATATTCCAAACGTTGATGCAACAGCTTTTCCTCCACGGAATCTCAGAAATGGCGAAAAAGCATGACCTAATACAGGAGACAAAGCGATTGGGACAAGTTCCCAGCCATAGATATTGAATACATATCTTGCCAATCCGATAGGTATAGCCCCTTTTAGATAGTCTAAAAACAATGATGGTAGCCCAATTTTATATTTTCCAGCACGCCAAGCGTTAAATGCACCGGGATTGCCATCACCATATCGCCGAATATCAGTATGTAAAAACAATTTTCCAAGCCAATATGAAAATGGGATTGAGCCAGAGCAAAATCCGATAACAATCCAAAGAGCTATATTCATGTTTTTTCTCTTGGTTTGATAAAATAAGCCAAAAAGACAAAGACTCCCATTCCTAAAAATCCAAATATTGCCGGTCCCATTAAGTCCCAGAAGATCGTTAGCCCTAATGGTTCTATTATCCAAACTAATGCGTAAATCAATAACAGGTATTTTTCGTTCAATTTTGGCGGTCTGATAATTAATGTGACAATTATAGCAGATAAAAACCAACCGAAGAAATTAATAAAAGGAATGCCAAAATATCCATTAGGATTTTGCCAACTCCAAATCCCCCATTTTACCATTTGCGGGTCTAAAAGCAAATCCCAAGCAGTAAAAGCTAAACCGCTTATAATAATAAACTTTATGCCCTTTGATTGCCCTGTTATACGTTGTGCAATTGCCCATGATGGGGGTAACATCATAAGCCATGCTAATGGAATTAACAATGGCACGTTTAGTAGTTGTGGATATAATTTCTCTGTATAATTATACCTTCCAAAAGGGAAACCAGTAATAACGCCGATAGCCTCAATCAGCCATGTTATAAAAATTATGCCTATTGCTATGAAAACGGTTTTTCGTATTCTGACAGAATTTTTTAAGATGGATAGCACCGCTGATGCTTGGAGAATGAC
>DTPJ01000642.1 GCA_011334435.1 Candidatus Poribacteria bacterium
AAAGCTTTTGACATTATGAGTTCTTTGGATTATCTCTTTGATTTTAAGTTCCGCTTCGTATGCCATATATGTTCAATCTTATTAGGGGTTAAAAATCTTTTTGGTGAAAAAACAATAATTAATGATAGCAGATTTTGGGTTTATGGTCAATATTTTGTGCGGTTTTATGAGAAAACCTATTCCTGTCCCCTTTGTCAGCTCTAAATCTTCCTTTTCCAAAAAGAGACTTTTTGAGGCTTTCTTAAATCATTATTAATGAAGGTATGCACGCAACAAAAAAGGCAATATGCCAATTGACATATTGCCTCATCAGATAATTAAAGGTTAAAAATTTCCCTTATGGGAGATTAACCTTCTTTCTTCATCGTAGCAAAGGTATATGAAGTTGTCTTCAAAGCGTTACCTGCTTTATCTTTACCACTGAGAGTAACTTTAACGGTCATTTCGTTGCCAAGTTTGTATCCGCCGAGGAAGGAAATTTCCAATGTCTTTGGATCAACAAGTTTGTAATCTATCTTGGCATCAGCTGGTTCAAAAGCATCAACCTTTGCTTCGCCCATATCCTCAGTGAAAACGATCTTTATCTTGGAAACCGCAGCTGGATCAACGCCAGTAGCTCCTGCCTTTGGATCGCAAGCATTTGCGTCAATATCAGGTGGTGTTGTATCTGGTGCAGTAACTGTCACACTAATAGCGACTTCGGCTAATTTATTTCCAGCCATATCTGATCCGTTAACTTTTAATGTTGCAGCGCCCGCGGCTAAACCTGTCGCTGTCCATGTCCAGTTTTTGCCAGACCCAGTAGCTGGTGTGCCGTTAACAGTTACTTCTTTCATATTTTCACTAAATACCATCGTAAGTGATCCATTAGCTGCCATAGTCCCGCCATTTGCAGGAGTTGATGATGCTAATGTCGGAGGAGTTGTGTCCTTCGCCCCTTCTTCTTCACCACCACAACCAATCATTATAAAAACCATCAAAGCAGCAGTTAATAAAGCGGAAATTCTCAGATATTTCTTCATCAGTGTCACTCCTTATCCACGAGCTTTCGCCCTTTCTCACAGCAAACCCAAACAAACAGCAAAAAAGCTGTAAGACGCGCTAGCAATACAAGCCCAATAGTATCGCCTAAGCCAACCAAGAGTTATCTGCTTTCATCACCCCTTTCATATTTTCGACCCGAAACTCTAAATGCTATAACATATATAGGGCCGAATGTGGATTCCCCTCAAAAGAGAGTAATTTAACACGAAAATTTTATCACTTCAACTTCCAATAGCGTAAAACAAAATACTTATTCCTTTTAGTAACATAATAATATATAACACAATTGTTTTACGAAATCAAGAGATTTTTTCAAAAAAATAAAGCAAAATCAAAGTTTTTTTGCCTATTTTTATAAAAAAGCTCAAAAGGGGCAGATGCAATATTAAAAATATATTCTAATATAACACCTCCTTTGTTATGTATCTATTATAATTTTATGATCAGACATAAGTTGTTCAATTAATTTGTTTATAAAATTTCTTAAATCCCTATCTCCTTTTTCCAAAGGAAGACTTTAATGGTAGTATAAGAAATTTATATATTTTTTAGGCATGATTTCAAATGTGCTATTAGTTTAACAAACTTAAATAGATTTGTAAAGAAAAATTTTTAACCTTATCTAAAATAACTCATTTTGATCTTCATTGTCAATAGGAAATTTAGAAATATCTATGGATTTTAACTTATTTAATAATATATCAATATCATCTATGCTTTTAATTGTCAAGCATTTATTTTGAATTTGTGAAAATTCTTTTTCTATTTTAAAATTACCCTGCGGATCATATAAAAATATATGTCTATTCTGTTTTAATGCCCAACAAGCTGTATTTAATGATCCTCTTTCTGGTTCTATCAAGATTACACATAGAGAAAGTCCGCTTGTTATGCGATTTCTCTGTATGAGCATGCCTTTGGATACTGTCTGATTCGGCAAACATTCAGAAGTAACTATCCCTTCTTTATATATTATTTGAGCTAATTTACGATTTTCTTTAGGATATATGTTTCTCAATCCAGACCCAAGAACTGCGATAGTCTTTCCTTTGCCTTTCAACGCCCCAATATGAGCAGAGGTATCAATTCCTATAGCCAAACCGCTTACAATGGTGATTCCTCTTTTCGCAAGTTCATAAGCTAACTTCTCAGCGACCTTTGCCCCTTTTTCGCTTGGAAATCTATTCCCAACAATCGCTACGGTCATTCCATCATTAAAAGCTGATCTGCCTTTCTTATATATGATAGCAGGATAATTTTTTATAAATTTCAACAGTTTCGGGTATTCAGGGCTATCTGGACATATAACTTGAATACCAAATTTTATCATTTGTTGGATAAATTTTTCAAACTTCGCCAAGTCTTCTCCTGCTTTGATAATTTCATAAGCAAGCGACAAATTTAATCTTGGCAACTCTGCAATTTCAATAACCGACGCTGAAAAGACCGATTCAAGAGAGCCAAACCTCCTGATCAACATTTGAATTGTTTTAATACCAATATTATTTACTGAGTTAATTGCTAACCAATATTTAGTAGATTCTGAATGATCATCTGGCATGTCTAAAAGATTTATTAAAAAGCATAGTCCTTATGTCCGAAATTATGATTCATCAACAAAATCCCAAAGATCTTGCTGCCTTGGTGGTGGTTTTAGTCCTAAATGTTCATAGGCAAGTTTTGTCGCAACTCTGCCTAATCTTGTTCTTTTTAATAGCCCTGCTTGTATAAGATATGGCTCATGGGCATCTTCTATTGTGCAATCTTCTTCACTCATTGATACTGCTATTGTTTCAAGCCCAACAGGACCGCCATCAAATTTTTCAATTATTGTCCGAAGTATCTTTCTGTCCATATCTTCAAGACCGAGTTCGTCAACCTCATAGAATTTCAAAGATTCTTCCGCGATTTTTTCTGTGATTCTGCCATCACCTTTGACTTTTGCATAATCTCTAACGCGTCTAAGCATACGTTTTGCAACCCTTGGTGTCCCTCGTGACCTGCTGGCGATTATCTCATCAGCCCCATCTTCTATTTCTATTTTCAACAGTGCGGTATCCCTTCTTATAATCTCTTTAAGTTGCTCAATTTCATAGAAATCAAGCCTTAGAGTTATCCCGAACCTATCCCTAAATGGTGCGGATAGTTGTCCCATTCTTGTTGTTGCACCTATTAAGACGAATTTTGGCAATGGTATAGGAACTGTCCTCGCACTGGGTCCTTGACCTATGATGATGTCAAGCCTATAATCTTCCATAGCAGGATAAAGCATCTCTTGGATCTCTTTTTTTGTCCGATGTATTTCATCAATGAATAAAATATCACCTCGCTGAAGATTTGTCAATATTGCAGCAAGGTCTGCCTTCATCATAAGAATAGGACCGACTGTTGTCTTGATATTTCCGCCCATTTCATGGGCAATGATATTTGCAAGAGTGGACTTTCCCAAACCCTGAGGACCACTAAGCAAGACATGCTCTATGACTTCGCCCCTGCTTTTCGCTGCTTCAATAGCTATTTTTAGCCGTTCTTTAACTTTATCTTGACCTATAAAATCCTCAAATCGTTTTGGACGAAATGTAAAATCGCCAGATTCCCAATCATCCCCGTTTTGATGATTTCTATCGGTTATTCTATCTAACATAATAAACACCCGTTGAGATTAGAAAATAACTATAATTAAACTACAAAACTTGACTGGACAATTTATTTTCTCGTTTGATGAAAAATCTGGCAGGTTTAGATGAAAATGAGACTATTTTTTTACTGCTTTTCTCTTGTTTTTCTTTTAGATCACGGTAAATTTCAATTAAATCATAATTATGGGATTTAGTGTATTCATCTCTATATCGGCGTATTTCCTCAATAATTTGGTCCATAATATTATGCCTCCATCAATTCACAAAGAGTGCAAATTACTGGTGGTTCATAACCCAAAGAACGACAAATTGTCTCTATTTTTTGTCGAAGGGTTGCATTAGCAATATGTGTAAAATTCCATGTGACTAAGTAATCCATACCATTAACAGTAGCAATTGCTATATGTAAAACATCTAATTCTGCTTTTCGTGGTAAGGGTATATTTTCTAATAATTCTTTAGAAAGGACAATTGCCTCTTCGGTAATATCCAACAATGAAAAACCCTCAAGTATATCTAATCGGCGTCTAACAACATCAGGATCACCAGCACTAGATTCTTGTATAACGAGTTGTGATATAAATATCTCGTATTTTGATCTGTGTTTCTCCCACCATTCACAGCTTATCTGCTGTTTCGCAGCAGTTATTATATCCTTACTTTGTCTTGCCGCTAAATAGCTAATGATTGTCGTTTCAATATAAACTTTCGGTTTCATATAAGTGTTCCATTTATTATCTTTCAGCTTCCAAAGGATTTCAACGCTTGTGCTATTATATCCTCTATTCGTGCATCTTTCCCTAACAATCTTTCTGCCTTATAGACTGCATATTCTGCCATAGATTGAGTTGCTCCGAGATTCATTAAAGCTAACACAGCTTCACTTATGGATTCTGCTTCTGATATTCTCATTGTATCTTCTTCAGCCTTTATCCTTCCGATCTTGTCCTTTAATTCAAGTAGCATTCTCTCTGCTGATTTTTTGCCGATACCGGGTATTTTTGTCAATGCCTTCATATTATTTTGTGCGATTGCCCGTCTAAAATCGTCAACAGACATTGAAGAAAGTATGCTTAATGCAACCTTTGCACCTATACCAGATATTGTCATCAGTAGTTCAAAAGTTTCTTTCTCCTCGGGAGTTAAAAATCCATATAAGTGGATAGCGTCTTCTCTGACGTAATGATGAGTATGCAATTTGACAGGGCTTCCGATTATCGGCAGTTTTTCGTAAGTTGACAATGGAATAAAAACTTCATATCCAATGCCATTTACATCAATAATCGCTAAGCTTGGTTCTTTATGATCTAATATCCCTTTTATATAGGAGATCATAGCATATATACCTTTATATTATCTACTCAAAATCATAGTAACTTGATGGTTTTTCCTGTGCTTTGCCGAAATTATTATCCTTTATTTCAAATAATTTATTGATAAAATCTATAACCGCATCCTCCGATCCGATTTGACGCAACGGAGCATTTAACCATTCACCGCCATTGACAGTAATTCTGATCATCTTCTCTTTAAGCGAGAAATATAACACTACCATAATTGCACCTATTATGATTAAAAAAAATCCATAAGTAATGCCTAACTGCCTTAAAGTGCTGAGAGTGGTTATACCCATAAACTCCAATAGACAGCCGATGATCAACAATGCAACGCTTGGTTTGTTCCGACGGATAATTGCAGAGTCAATATCCCTAACTGTTGCCATACCTGTCTCAGAGACCTTCTGTAACACGGTATTATATATTAACCTTTTGTTAGTGAGAAAAAGACCACCAAGTTGAGTTATTAATTCCTCACCATCCATTAACGATATTTTTTCATTATTTTGCATTTGATTTGTAATCTCCGATAGAAAGATTTCGCATTTTATACGAGTTCAAGTGACATATAGCAAGGGCAAGGGCATCTGCTGCATCATCGGGCTTTGGTATCTCATCTAATCCAAGTAAGACTTTAACCATCTGTTGAACCTGCATTTTTTCTGCACGTCCATAACCTACTACCGCTTCTTTAACTTGTATAGGTGTATACTCTGCTAAATCAATTCCAAGAAGTGCCGCTGTTAAAATTACAACTCCCCTTGCCTGTCCTACGGTTAAGGCAGTGGACACATTTTTATTGAAGAAAAGTTGCTCAATTACAATCGCTTGAGGATTATATTCTTTTATTAAAGATGATATTCCTTCATATATCTCTTTTAAGCGAGATGGATAAGGCATGTTAGCATTTGTGCGGATTACTCCGTAACAGACCTTTATAAGCCTTCCATCTGGATTATCTCTAACGATCCCATATCCTGTTATTGCTGTTCCGGGGTCTATCCCTAAGACGATCACTTTTTGCAATTTTATGAATTTTATCGCTTAATTATTAACTATAATTCATTTTTAGCGATAAAATCCATAAACCCAATTACGCTGCTTCTTGTGCAGCCTTTTCCAATATATCATCTGCAATATCAAAGTTGGAATACACATTCTGAGTGTCATCATAGTCCTCAAGTGCTTCCATTAACTTAAGGACTTGATGGGCTTCTTTTCCCTCAACTACTACTGATGTCTGCGGTATCATACTAACCTGAGCCAATACAGTCTCAATACCAGCTTCATCAATAGCTTTCTTGACTGCTTCAAAGTTATCAGGAGTTGTGATGATCTCATAAGAATCATCTTTTACTTGGATATCTTCTGCACCAGCATCAAGGGCAATAGCAATGAGATCATCTTCATTAGCCTTATCCTTATCAATTGTTATTAAGCCCTTTTTGCTGAACATCCACGCTACACTTCCTCTTTCGCCAAGATTTCCACCATTCTTTGAAAATATATACCTCATATCTGATATTGCTCTGTTTTTGTTATCTGTAACGACTTCAACAATGATGGCAACCCCTCCGGGACCATACCCTTCATAGGTCACTTCCTCATAGCTAAGTCCGGGCAATTGACCTGTCCCTCTAAGGATGCTTGTCTCAATCTTGTCGTTAGGGACGTTTTGAGCTTTTGCGTTCTGAATTGCAGTTCTCAATCGGGGATTGGCATCCGGATTACCACCACCTTCTCTGGCTGCGACAGTGATCTCCTTTATAAGCTTAGTGAAAATCTTTCCCCTTTTTGCGTCTATTGCTGCTTTTTTATGCTTTATACCTGCCCATTTAGAATGACCAGACATTATAATCCCTCCTTCCAATACATTTTTTAATCCTGTCAAAATTATACAATAGAGAGACAATCGTTTCAAGATTTTTCTTTATTTGTGCTTAAAACCGAATGCAAGTTGACGTGTCAGTGTCAAATATAGTTTACCATGTTCAATGCTTGGCTCTATTTCTGATCCTTCATGCCATTCGTTAAATGATGTTATAAGTATCCAATCAGGATCGCTTTTTTCTGCCTTCGCCCATAGCGATTTATAGAGTTCTCCGCCTCTGCGATTTGTCACTGTGATATGTTTTCTACCTATGTTAGAATCATCATACCCCGGTATAACAGTTGCACAAGCTATTTTTCCGACAGACCTGCATTTTTCAACGAATTTTTGATAGTATTGGTCCATATCAACCTGTTGAACAACTAATCCGACTGGGTTATATGTGTGTCCACCATCAAAAAGGCTGATAAGCTCTGTTGAATCAGTGTCCGCAATGAATATCGCATCATATTCAGCTTTGACTTGTTTCAATACCTCTGCCCATTGATCTTTGTTTAATTGTCCCATAGCACGCCCATAGACGAATATAACAGGACGACTATCAACGGTAAAAAATCCCGGGTGCTTGCCATAATTTTTTAATATATATTTGAAATCATCAACAACGCCGTTTAATCCGTTAGCTGGGACAATTTCGTAATAGACGGTTATCTTTACAGGACTTTTTTCTGCCTCATTAAGCACTACTTTTAAGGCTTTATCGTGATATTGTCCCTGTCCCCACCATGTAGCGATCAGACCATCAATCCCTGCCTCTTCGCACCATTTCAGATGTCGGCGGATCGCATAAGGATCGTTAGAATCATAAGGACCATGACTTGGATGGTTTGTTGTGCCAAAATCAGGATAACCATCTTCGTTAACGTCATTAGGAGAATGTCCGCCTTCTTCCCAATGATACCATCTTCCACTGACCTGTGGGACACCATACCAAGTGTAATAGAAAGCTAAAACTTTACGTTCCATGTTGATCTCCTTTCTTAATTCATTATCAATTTTTTCTATATTAGAAAAACAAGCTAAAAACAGACATGACAAGCACGATATAAACATACTTAATGCAAGGTTCATTTTTATTTCTCTCCAGCATTAATTCTTTATTGACTATTTTACATCATTAGTTATAAAATCAATAACAGGAGTTTTTCTCTCCAAAACCTATATTATTTTAGCATAAATTATTAGTTATAACTATTGTTTTTTAACATGAGAATATGAACGAACAATCTAATAAAATGGAAAATCAAAGCCTCGCTCGCTCAGCAGGTGTTATAAGTATAGCAGTTATCATATCAAGAATTCTTGGTCTTGTTAGAGAATCTGTGCTTGCGTTTTTCTTTCCTGCTAAGACTGAACTTGATGCTTTCTATGCTGCATTCCGAATACCTAACCTTCTCCGTGACCTTTTCGCCGAAAGCGTCCTGAGCAATGCTTTTGTGGCAACATTCGTTGATGTGGAGACAAAATTAGGCGAAAAATTCGCTTGGCGTTTAGTAAGCCTCGTATTTAACGCTATAACATCTATCCTTTTAATTATAACTATCTTAGGCATCATCTTTACACCTCTTATTGTTGATCTTATCTTTATGGGCAAAGGTTTTGATGTCTCTTTCTCTCCTGAAACAAGCTATGGATTTTCAAATAAACGAGAATTGACCATATACCTTACTAGAATTATGTTCCCATTCTTAATTTTGGTGTCATTTTCAGCAATAGCTATGGGATTGTTGAACAGCAAACGACGATTTGCTATACCAGCTTTGGCGCCTTCCTTTTTTAATATAGGATCAGTAACCGTTGTCATAATAGGATATTATATCGCCCCAAAATTTGGTTTTCATCCGACTATTAGTGTAGCAGTAGGTGTGCTTATCGGTGGATTATTGCAATTTCTTGTCCAAGTGCCATCAATGTATAGCTTAGGATATAAATATAGACCGATATTGAAATTCAACGATCCACATTTAAAACAGTTATTAAAATTAGTAGCCCCTGCGATTCTCGGCACAGCGGCGGTAGAGGTTAATGTTCTTATAAACTCATTCTTTGCTTCACATGGCGAGGGTTGGGTATCGTGGCTAACTCAGGCTTTTAGGATAATGTATTTTCCAATAGGTGCTTTGGGGGTGGCAATATCAACCGCAGCATTGCCAGCTTTATCCAGTGCCACTTCGCAGAATTATATGGATCGATATAAATCAACGATGTCAAACGCATTAAAGTTGATGTTTGTCCTTGCCATACCTGCCTCCGCGGGTCTTATGGCTCTTAATAGACCCATTGTCTCACTCATCTATGAACGAGGGCGGTTTAGCGATTATGACACTGCACAAGTCGGAAGTGCCTTATTTTGCTATGCTTTTGGGCTATGCGGATATTCTGGCGTCAAGATCGTCACTAATGGCTTTTATGCCTTGAAAGATGCACGCACTCCCGCACTTATCAGCGTATTGGCGATTGCGTTGAATACAATTTTTAATTATATTTTTATATTCAAGCTAAGTCTTGACCATCGTTCACTGGCAATATCAACTTCAATTTATACAACACTTAACTTTATAATTGTCCTATTATTACTTCGGCGGAAGGTCAGAGGATTAGGATTAATTGATATTGCTTTAACATTTATCAAGGCAATTATAGTATCTGCTTGTATGGGAGTTATATCTTTTTTGACTTTTAGATTATTAGATGATATATTAGGCAATATTATATCTTTGGCAGTAGCTATGATGATTGCCTTATTGGTTCTCTGTTTTCTTTATTATGTTCTCAAGGTTAACGAATTTAATCATATTGTCCATGCGGTTTTAAGGAAAATAATGCGGATAAAGAAATAGGAGGGGGTTTTGAATGTATGATGCGGAAAAAGCTCTAATTGAAAGTGAAGCAAGGTTTAGGGAATTGTTTAATAACAGCAAAAATGCTATCGCAATTTATGAATCTTACAATGATGGCGAAGATTTTATCATCAAGGATTTTAACAGATCAGCGGAGAAAATTGAAAATGTAAAAAAAGAAGATATTATTGGCAAGAAAGTGACCGAAGTATTTCCAGGTGTTATAGACTTTGGGTTATTTGATGTTTTTCGTCGCGTATGGCAAACAGGAGTTCCAGAAGAACATCCAATATCATTTTATAAAGACGATAAACATCAGGGATGGCGGGAAAATTATGTCTATAAACTGTCATCAGGAGAGATCGTAACAGTTTATGAAGATGTCACTGAACGAAAAACACTTGAAGAGGCGTTACGAGAAAGTGAGCGAAGATATAGTCTTATAGTGAATAATGCTAATGAAGGTATTTGTCTGTTGGATAAAAGTATGAAGGTAGCTTTTGCCAATAGACGTTTGTTAGAGATAAGCGGTTATCAATTAGACGAAATAATAGGAATGCCTACTGAAAACTTTGTCTTTGAAGATGATTTACCTGAACATGAAAAACAGTTGCAAAATTGGAGAAAAGGATTAACAACAAAATACGAACGCAGACTCCGTCGCAAAGATGGAAGTATTTTATGGGCTATTATATCAGCTTCCCCTGTATTTGATGAGAATAGCAATGTTATTGGTAGTTGTGTTATGGTTACTGATATTACCCAACAAAAGCAGAATGAAGAGATATTAAAATTTTCCAACCGCATCACTAATAGGCATATAAAAGTCAAGCCACTGCTTGATGAAATTGTGAACGAATTTTCCAAAATTGTAGATCATTGTGCGGTTGGCATAAGAATATTAAATTATAATATGGACATTCCTTATAACTCTTTTGTTGGATTTGACAGTGGTCCTTATGAATTGGAAGATTTATCTTACATTAAAG
>DTPJ01000127.1 GCA_011334435.1 Candidatus Poribacteria bacterium
AAGAGTTTGTCAACAATAAATTTGTCATTCCTGCGGAAGCAGGAATCCACTCATTTGTTACAACTTCTCTGGATTCCCTCTGCAGTTTACCCCTGCGAAGCTTACCCTTGCGAAGCTTGTCCCTGCGAAAGCAGGGAGCAGGGAGTAGGTGCAGGAATGACAAATGTGAAGCATTTTAATTTTAATGAATATAAAGATATAGAAAATACTTATATTGACTTATTGGGCTAATAGTGCTATATTCTCTCTATGAGAAAAGAAAGTTGAGGAAATTGAAATGCGAGACCGCAGGAATATGAGTATAGAAGATATTTTGCATGATATATTTGATAGCCATGGATTAAATATATGGGATTATAGTCTATCATACCTCCAGAACAAGATAAGCAAGAGAATGTCTGCTCTAAATATTCCAGATTTATTAGAATATGCCCAGTATATTCAATCTAATCCAAATGAATACAAATCACTTTATAACACTATAATTGGTGGAGAAAGTGTTTTCTTTCGTGATCCAGAAGCATGGAATTTTATAAAAGACTCTGTCCTTCCTAATATATTACAAACCGCAGAAGATAACATTGAAAGGTCTATCAGAATATGGTCAATTGGATGTTCCAGTGGGGAAGAACCTTACTCTTTGGCAATAACACTTGCAGAGATATTGAAGGATAATTTATCAAAATACAAAATCAAAATCTATGCCACAGATATAGACGAACCTTCTTTGACAGTTGCTCGCAACGGAACATATATCCTTGATCAATTGTCTGAGGTCCCAGATAACATAAAAGAAAACTATTTTATCCGCCATGGGGATTTTTACACCATCTCTCCTGAAATTAGACGTTTGATAATCTTTAGTAAACATAATCTTATATCTGATCCTCCTATAACCAATATTGACCTGCTCCTTTGTCGCAATGTTTTGATATATATTGATCCGATGCTAAAACCAAAGATCATACAAAAGCTTAGGTATGCTTTAAACGATAAAGGTTATCTATGGTTAGGGAAGGGAGAAGAACATATTGACAGTAGTTTGTATGGACTTAAACCACTAAATACTATTTGGCGAGTATTTAAGAAAATACCATATCAGGATTATTATCAAATCAGTAAAACTTCTAACTTTGGTCAATTTATTATCAACAATATAAATCAGTCTGACAAAATAGATAAATCCCAATTTAAAAAAAGTATCATAATTTTAGATGATAAATACAGGATTATATCTTATAACAAATTTGCTTATCGTCTTTTTATTCAAAACAATGATAATGATGATTTGACAGAAATTGACGATAGATGGAAGCATAGTCCTATAATTATTTCAAATCAAGAAATATCGTTTCTTGATCTTGATATTTGTTATCAAATTGTTGATTTTAAGGACAAAATTAAATACGCCATTGATGAAAATGAGCTTGTACTAATTGATGAAGCAGAATATATATCAAATGATGGCAAAAAAGTCAAATTAAAAATTGAGGTCGTGCCTATTTTGAGTGATAACCCCACTAATCGTGTTGTGGCTATTCTTTTTGAAGATATAACCAAGCAATATGAATTACAAAAGAGATTACAGATGACAATAGAATCATTAGAAGCATCAAATGAAAATCTTGCATTAGCAAATGCTGTCTTAAAGTCCACGACAGAGGAACTTGAAATGATAAACGAATATTTACAATCTAAAAATAGTGAAGAACTTATGGTGATCAGTGAGGAACTGGCGGAAAGAGTATCAGAACTTGATATATTAAAACTTTACTGCGAATCAATAATAAACGGCATAGAATATGGAATAATATTAGTTGACAATAAATCATCAATAATTAAAATAAATCAAATAGCGTTGAATATGCTTAAAATAAAAGGGGATATATATAATAAATCTTTGTTAGACCTTGATACTCATATTGACCTATCCCCGATTTTTGAGCATACATCAACTGTAATAAAAACAGGAAAACCTTATAACTATATTTTGGAGACATCACTAAATAATGGAAATAATTTAATATTTGACATTTCTATAAAACCTATAAATGAAAAGAAAACTGAAGGTGCAATATTAATAATAAAAGAGAGGCATAAATTATGTTAAGTTATAAAGATTTGTTAATTTCTGGTCCAGAGGCTTTTTGCTTAGCAAACAAAGAATTAATAATAATAAAGCATAATCAGCTTTTATGCTCTATGTTGGGCAAAGAAGACAGAGATCTAAATGGGGAAAATTTACTCAACATATTCTATGACGATTCAGTTATCCAAAGATTTATGAAACAAGATGATCATAATCATATATATCAAGGAGAATGTTTACTGAAAACAGAGATCGGAACTCCTTTGTTAGTTAAGTTTCGTATGGGACAGATTGCCGATGATATATCCAATCAAATATTATATTTTATCGCTTTCAAAGAGATTGATGAACTTCAACGGTTTGCTTATTCCAGAAGGATTAACGCATTAAAATCCATTTTGAACTCCGTTATGGCGATGAGCATTAAACCAGAGGAAATCCTTAATGATTTTATCAGGGCTTATGATCAACATGCAATCGCTTTTATATTTGATCCAAATTCAAACGAAAAAGATTTCAGTAAAAATGAAAATCATGCTTTGCTTTCCAGAAAGTCATTTATAACTGCCCAAATAGCATTGCATAATAAGATGGCAATATTCTATCATGATGAATATCTATGGGGGTTTTTCCCTATATATTCAGAAAAAGAGGATTATGGGGTTGCATGTGTAAGATTTTCTATACCGCGTTGGTATGATGATGAGGACAAAAAAATATTTCTGCTTTGCGGTAAAATAATCGGTTCATATATAGAACGTGATATATCACCAGATCAATCATTGAATTTTGATTCACTATTGCGTCTCTCTTTTGATAACGTTCAACAGCCAATAATAGCTGTAAATAGAAAAGGGTTGATTACTAAGGTCAATGATGCAGTAAAAGCGGTTTATGGATATAATGATATTGATATGCTTGGCAAATCGTTTGGCGAATTCGTCTTTTTAGCAGATACCTCTATGAAATATGATGATCTATTGAACTCTGTATTGAAAGGAAATATTATAATTGATAAAGAGATGACGCATATTAGAAGTGATCTTAGCATAGTTGATGTTTCTTTATCTGCATATCCGCATAGATTAGATGACGGGACTATAATTGGTGCTATATTCATAATTCAGGATATCGGACAACAGAAACGCCTAATGGATAGAATGAAGAAAATGGAAAAGCTTTCTGTTCTTGGGGAATTGTTATATAGTGCTGCAAATGAACTGAACAACTCTTTGACTTCTGTTATAGGACATTCAGAAATTCTTTCTTTTATGTCAGGAAGCTCTGAAATCTCCGAAATTACATCAAAAATATATAATGGGTCTCTAAGATGCGGTAGTATTGTTAGTGGACTTCTTGATCTTGCAAGAGAAGCACAGAAAGGATATGCCAGCACAGAAGAAGCATTGAGACTTGCACTTGACTTGAAAAACTATCAATTAAGATCGAATAATATACATATAAATATCCATGTTGATAAATATATTCCTAAGGTGCTTGCTAACTTATATGACTTAGAGAAAATATTTCTACATATAATCAATGACGCAGAACAGAGAATGTTAGAATATGATAATGGCGGAATGCTTAATATAGAGATCAGCACCAATGAAAAAAATGTTGTCGTTTGTTTTACAGATACAGGCACATGTTTGCTTAAACAAAATATGAACGAGATATTGACAAGCATTAATAATTCATCAATATACAATGATTACATAAATATAGGGTTAATAACTGCTTGTCAAATATTAGAAAAGATCGGTGGAACAATGAGGATAGAGAGTCAGATCGGGAAAGATAATAAAATAATAATGGAATTCCCATCAGCACCACCAATCCCTTATGAAATATGCGATACTGAGGACGAATTTTTAAATAAAGATACTGTAACAGTAAAAAAGGTTTTGCTTGTTGATGATGAAAACGACATCGCAGAATTGCTTCAGAACTTCCTTCAAAAACAGGGTTATACGGTAGATATAGCAAATGACGGGAACGAAGCAATAAATAAGGTCTATAAAAGCGATTATGACGTAATCATATCAGATTTGAAGATGCCTAATGGTTTTACTGGGGATAAGTTACATGGATTTGTCAAACGTAAAAATCCTGTATTAGCTGATCGCATGATATTTATGACAGGTGATATAATAAATCCAAAAACTCAGAAATTTCTTCAGCAGATAAAAAATCATTATCTGGAAAAGCCTTTTTCGTTAGAAGCTTTAATGGAGATGATAAAACAGATTATTGGCTAATGATCAGTGATCAGTTAACCTTTAACTTTTAACCTTCTTAAGATTTTTCGCTTTGCCCACGAGATTTTTCGCTTCGCTCAAAATGACATTTTATGTGTCACCCTGAACGAAGTGAAGGGTCTCTAACGAAGTGAAGAGTCTTTTTTGAGATTTCTCTATTTGTTCAAGAAGATTTTTCTATTCGCACAAAATGACATTAATTTATTATCGGGAGAATAAATGCAAATTTGCTTCCTTTGCCCAATTCGCTTTCAACCCATATTTTCCCATTATGGCTATCAATGATCTTTTTTACGATAGCTAATCCCAATCCTACGCCATTGTTATATAGTGTAGCTCGTTCAAATCTGTCAAATATTCTCTCTTGATCTTCACGAGATATTCCTATGCCAGTATCAGATACGCTAATTTCAAGGAAATTATTACCAGAATTTATGTTATTATCAGAGACTTTTATTGCTTCTAATGTTACACTTCCATTTTCTGGTGTGAATTTTATTGCATTGTCTAACAAATTTGTTAAAACTTGCTCTATTTTATCCTTATCTGCATAAACTTTTGGTAGGTTGTCAGAGATATTATTATGAATTTCAATTTTTTTATTTGTCGCTAATTGCTGTATGTTTGATATTACCTCATATGACAGAGATTTTATATCAACAGGCTTAAAGTTCATATCCATCTTGCCATTTTCTAACTTTGAAAAGTCAAGAATTTCATTAACTAATTTCTCTAAACGTTCCATATTTCTGTTTGCTATTGCAATGAATCTCTGATTTTTGCTATTTATAGTTTCGTCCATCTCTAAAATCGCAATAGCATTTTTTATAGAAGTCAAAGGTGTGCGAAGTTCATGTGATACAGTAGATACAAAGCTGGATTTTGCTTCATCTATCTCTTTCTGTCTGGTAATATCACGAAGTATAGCTACAATACCGCAAACCTTATCTTCATCTGCTTTCAATGGCGAAACGCTGGCATTCAGAAATATTTTTGTGTTTTCCACGAATATTTCTTCTTCAAAGCCTTTTTCAAACAATTGAGTTTTGTTTGGTGAGTTCTTCCCATTACCATTGTTTTTTCCATTGCGTTCACATACACATTTTATCGTATTGGCAAGTCGTGAATCCTCAATATTTCTAAATATATCTGATTCCCGTATTGTGCCATTTAAATCTAACCCGAGCATCTTTTTTGCTGATAAGTTGACCAAAAATATATGTTTTTTTCGGTCAAACATGATCACCCCATCATTCATACTGTTCACCATTGTTTCAAGGATAGTTTTTTCCTCATTTAACATTCTCCTTTGCTTCTCAAAAGTGTCGGATATAATATTGTTCGCTACACTATGGAAAAGCTTTGAAGTGCTATAATCAAAGGCGTTAGCATGATAGCTACTGATATTCACCATCCCTGCCAATCGCTCTTCTGTTCCTTCCTTTATTACCAATGGTATATTTAGAAATGATTTGAGGTTCTGTGTCTGGTAGTTCTCTGATGAGATAAGATAATCTACTTTATTCAGATTTGTTGTTATCGTATCCTGTGATATTTGCCTTTTTGATATGCTATTGAATGCGTTTATTATATTTAATTTAATTTGTTCAATAGTCTCTTCTGAACAATTGTCATGAGTCCAAATATTGAATTCTATCTGGTCATCTTCGGTTATAAATAGAAAAGCAGAGGCATGATAATCCAATACCGTATGCAGGGACTGCATTATGAGTTCCATAACTTCATTGTAGTCAAGGGAATATCCGATAGCATATCTTAATTCATATAGTAAACCTAATTCGCGGTTTTTCTCTTCTAATTCGGTCAGTTGTTGGCGAGTTTCTATAATCTGTTTTCTTTTTTCAAGCCCTTTTCTTACTACTTCGGTTATTGACTTTACGTTAAATGGCTTGATTATGTAATCATAGGCACCTGCTCTTACTGCCTCAACGGCGGAATCCAAGCTGGCAAAACCAGAGACGACCACGACTTCGGTATCTGTGCTTTTCTGCTTTATTTTTCTGAGAACGTCAATCCCATCTGAATCGGGCAGGTTTACGTCAACGATTGCGAGGTCAAATTGCTCAGTTTCTATTTCATCTATTGCCTCAAAACCATCAGACGCAGTAACAACCTTATGACCTTCATCTTCCAATACTAACGTTAGTATCTCGCGAATAGGTTTAGCGTCATCTACTACCAGAATATTTGCTGAACCAGCAGACATTTTCGATCTCCTTGTTAATCCTTAATGATCTTAGGAGTGATAAATATTACGAGATCTGTCTTAACTTTTGAATCTCGCGTAGAACCAAAAAGTCTGCCTATCAATGGCAATCTACCCAGTATTGGTATCCTATCAGAATTTTTATATTGTTCGTCTTTTATCAGACCACCTAAGGCTAAAGTCTCTCCATCTTTAATCTTCACTCGGCAATTAGCCACTCTTGACGAGATAATCGGTTGTGAATTGTCTCCACCTGTCCATTGTTTTATGGAATCCACTACTGGCATAGCATCCATAATAATATCGCCCTCTTCTGTTACATGTGGGACGACATTTAGCATTACTCCGATATTGATAAACTCAACCTGAGTGGTTGCTGAGAATTGGCTTTCATAAGTCGTGATTATAGGAATTTTATCTGCTACGATCATCTGTGCCAATTCATTATCAATAGCAATCACCGATGGATTAGATAAGAGTTTAGCCTTCCCTGTTGATTCAAGTGCATTAAGATTTATCTTTATATTTTCAAAAAATTCAGTAGATAATGTGCCAATCTTTATATCAAGGCTTTTATCAGCAATATCAGCAGGAAAATATCCCTCAGCGGCTGAACCTGACGGCTTATGGGTTACTCCCCAACTTATTCCAAGATCAGATTTATTATCCAAATTAACCTCTACTATTTTAGCCTCAATACGCAATTGAACGGGCTTTTTATCAAGTTCTGCTATTATAGCTGATACCCTTTCCATAACCTCAGCAGTATCTGTGACGATCAAAGTATCAGACCATTTTTCCTTATAAAAATTCTTTAAACTCCCCGAATCACCTCCAGATTGCCCTTGTCCACCTCCGCCTCTTCCTGAACTTGATTCCCTTGCCTCAACAACAACTATGTCCTTTCGTCTTACAAATGTCTGAACTTTGCCAGAACTTGACAATACAGCTTGGACAGCTTCCTTGGCAGCTTCTGCTTCAATATAGTTTAGCTTAAAAACTTGTGTGAGTAGAACTACTGGTGGCGGTTGTTGACTTAAAGCTTGCTTCTCTTTTTCTGTTTGAAAATCTAATTGAGTTATTATCTCTGCTATTTTGTCAAGAACTGACGATTGTTCAGTGACGATCAAAGAGTTAGTCCTTTCATCTATTGCGACTTTTCCTGATGGACTGCAAAGGTCTGTGATCACCTTTTGCAATGAAACTGCACTACCATATTTTAGCGTGAAAATCCTTGTAATATAAGTTGGGGTGATCTGTTGCTTCTCTGATACGGGGATATCCAAAAGCTTGACGATCTCATCAACTTTTTGAAAGCTACGTTCTGGTCCTGTTATAAAGATTGAATTTGTCCTTTGATCTGCGATAATTTCAATGCCCTCTTTTGTAGATATCCAAGCTAACGCCTGTTTAACATCGTTGGCAGAAGCATATTTAAGGATTATTGATTTAGAACTTTTGGGAATAAGGGCATTTATCTCTTCTGGCTTTGCCACTACTATTGTGTCGTTTATAATCTCAATAACGTATCCGCTACTTTTTGTAATTAGCTCTAATGCCTTCATAAATGGCACATTGCTTAGACTGATAGTGATCTTGCCTGTCACGGAAGTTCCCATGACTAAATTCGCGGTGTTTGCCCTTGCTAATCCTGTCAGTATGTCGCGAATATCATTATCTTTCGCATCCAATGTGATTGGTTTGTTAGGGTCAAAACACATAGCAGGCATCACAAAAAATGTGAAAAACAAAATTGTAATTGTGCTTATTGATATTAGCTTTATTTTCATTCTTTCATTCCTTTTGTTTATTGCTCAAAATCTAATATTAATCGTTATGTTCAGGGTCGCTACATTGGCACCTATGAGTGGTTTCATTGATTGAATATGTCCCGCCCTTTTGACATACAGGCTTCCCATCAGGGAAAAACTCACTATTTTCTAGTATCTCTTCTTCAAAATTAGTGTTGTCAGGCCATTCACCATGTTCAAAATAATAAAGGTCTATTTTGGAGTTTATAGCAACACGGTTATTACGGCATTGAACTTTAAATCCCTCCGCCCTTGTCGGAAATATGCTTGCATAAGCTATCGCAGCAAGCAGACCTAATATCATTACAATCAATAGAACCTCAATGAGTGTAAAACCATTTTCCTTTCTCCTAATCATATTTGTATCCTTCCGCCGCAAGATAGCTATTGAGAGAATTTAAATTACATTTCTTTTTCCATCCACAGCAATATCTTTGGATCAGGGATATTACCTATTTCAGCTACAATCGTCTTGGTGAATGATGATACTGTCCCAGTCGATTCAACGCGGAATTTGTGGTCACTACCATTAACGATCATTGTCATTGTAACTGTATAAGAATTCCCTAAATCGCCGCTGTTCGTCATTTGCCATGATCCAGAACTATAGAACCAATCGGTGTCGTTAGAGCTAGAGTCCACATTAGATAGATTCAAATTTGAAAAGCTTGATTCTTGCCAATCAAAGCCTGCCCAATTAACTTTGGACAGCACGCATAATGTATGTTCTACACCTGCATCTGCTACATATAACGCTTGAAGGTATTTCTTATGGTTATTTGTGATCCTAGTTGTAGAAATGACAAGCTCAAATGAGGTTATTGCTAAAACTGACATCAATGTAATTAACATCAATGCCAATACCAGCACAAAACCTTTTCTATGACTTTTATTTTTTTTATAAATATTCATTTTACACTATTGATTTTGCGGATAAAATTTCGCACCAAGAAGTATAGGTTGCTTTCCTAAATAATTATAAGCTGGCGGAATATAAGTAGCTTCTGTATTGTTAGAAAACTGAACTTCTTTTCCAGAGTAAACCGCACCAGCAAGAGTGGTAGAGTTACTAAAGGTAACATTTCCATTCGGAGCATAGATGAATCCTCTCCATTGGACGCTGTTTGAAAAAGTCACACCACTATTTGCCTCCAAATATAGCAAATCTGCACCATTATTAGGTCCACCGTTTTCATACCCGAATGATGATGAATTTGAAAAGCTGGCAGTTGTTTTGACAAATAACCGCACTGGTCTTGTTCCATCTACAAAGTTAAATATAAGCCTTGAACTGTTAGACATAGTAAGTCTATTGAAATAATAATCTCCAGCAGGGATATAAACATAACTACTGTTGGACACAGAAAAATCTTTATATGTGCTTCCAGGAGTCAATGTGATACGACTGCTATTGCTAATTGTCACATTCCCATAATTTCCAACGGGTATGGTCGCTGTTTGATTTGCATAGTTTAAGTTTGATACTCCTGGTAAATTAAAACTCTCTGCGGGAGGCAATTGCGGAAATACTGTCTTATTCCAATCACCTTCTTCGTACATAGGGTCTTTCATAAATTCCGGTTTAGATGATATTTCCACTCTCTCCGTATATCCTGATGTATTATGGCATGTTATTGTAGCACCCGCAAGTTGATAAACAGTTCCGTTTATCCTTGAACTATTTGACATTGTTATGTTATTAAGTGTCCAGAAATTTGCATTAGCTTCACAGTTATTGGCAAAATTAATGGAACATCCAGGGACACATCCAGCTGCAATACTTTCATCGCTAATAGCACCAGCGTTACTCATATCAAACGATCTCTTAACTACAAGATACCCTCTTATCTTACTACTATTTGCGCTATTGAACGAAGCACCTGATAGGCTACGCGTGCCAACGTTCCCTTTAATTTCAACACTATTGGCTATACTGACTGCTCGGTCACCATATACGCAATAATCAGAAAGCCCCCATCCCTTAACCCCATCTCCTTTAGATCCTGGCGGAGGTGGATTATCTGTTTCATCATTCCCTTCGTTGAAATGATGCTCCTGATCATCTGGGTTATCTGTATCATTCGGCGTGCCATCAAAATTAAAGGCAACAGCGGTGTCTGCTGACAAAAATGCTCTGGAAGTAAGCGGTATTGTAACGCCGTTTTCAGAAGTGGTCATATTAATCAATACTGACCTAACAGATGAGGGTTCATCTGTCCCTGGAATGGCATCACTTCCATCAAGCTTTTTGAAGCTAAATGATAGATTCGTCACTGGATATGCAAGATTACTCAGAGTCCAATCACCGTCATTCTCTGAATC
>DTPJ01000411.1 GCA_011334435.1 Candidatus Poribacteria bacterium
GAAGGGTCTTTACGACAACTTTAAGTTTGAAATTATAGCGATAGGCAATGGCACAGCATCAAGAGAAATAGATGACTATATAAAGGGTATGTTAGAAAGGCTTAATATCAATATCCCAAGTATAATCGTTAATGAGTCTGGTGCTTCCGTCTATTCTGCATCTGAAATTGCGAGAGAGGAATTGCCGAGCCTTGACGTAAGTATGAGAGGAGCGGTAAGTATCGCTAGAAGAGTGCAAGACCCTTTAGCTGAGCTTGTGAAAATTGATCCAAAGTCCATCGGTGTAGGTCAATATCAACATGACGTAGATCAAAAAATGCTTTCAGAAGCACTTGACGATGTTGTTGAATCTGTTGTCAATTACGTCGGTGTTGATTTAAATACCGCCTCATATTCATTGCTAAAATATGTGTCAGGAATTGGGCTTACACTTGCCCAGAGGATAGTTGCTTATAGAGACGAACACGGAAAGTTTAATGAATTAACTGAATTGATGAATGTAACAGGGTTTGGAGAGAAGACCTTTGAGCAATCAGCTGGATTCCTTCGCATTAGAGATGGTAAAAATCCGCTTGATAACTCGGCTATACATCCAGAGGCGTATCCTTTTGTCTATGATCTGTGTGAGAAATTAGGCGTTACCGTAAATGAGATTATAGGCAATGATAAACTGATAAATACTCTTGTCCCCAAAGAGCTTGTCACAGAGAAATTTGGGCTTCCAACAGTTCAAGATATTCTAAAAGAGCTAAGAAAGCCAGGTCGTGATCCTAGAAAAGAATATAAAGGGGTAGAATTTATCCCGGGCATAACGGATATTGAGCATCTCCGGGAAGGAATGATAGTCAACGGCGTCATCACGAATGTAACGGATTTCGGAGTTTTTGTTGACATCGGCGTTCATCAAGACGGGCTTGTCCATGTATCAGAGATCGCCAATAAGTATATCAAAGACCCTGCACAAGCTTGTAAAGTTGGTGAACAAGTTCAGGTTAAGGTCATCTCTGTTGATCTTGATCGCAGACGTATCGGACTTAGTATGAAGCAAGTTTATGAAAGGACTTAACTGAGGTCCATACATGAGTTCGGACGATTTACTATCCAATTAAATTATCCATGGAGATCCCTCTAAATCTCCCTTTGGATAAATATTGAATGATTAATCGGGTAATAAAATTAACAATGTTTCTCTGGATTCCCGCTGCAGTTTACCCCTGCGGAAGTAGGGGCGGGAATGACACTTTGCGTGTATTCGTCATTCCTGCGGAAGCAGGAATCCATTCTTAGTGATTACCCGATTAATCTTTCAAACTCCATAAAAAGGGGGATTTTTAAAAATTTAATTTTAGCAGAAAGTATTATCTTCACTTATTCTAGAAAATGTCCGAACTAATGTCCTAAGCTCAGTTTATTTCTGAAGATCGGACATGAGTTCGGACAACTTATTATTTTATCAAAATGATATTCATATCATTGCATAATTAATCTTTGACAGTGAATAAATAGCTTCTCTGGAAACGATCATCAAGATAAATTTCAACAGACCATTCGCCAGTTGAAAATCCACCAACGGGTTTATCCAAATAGAACCATGTTATAGCAAATCCGTTTTCTGAACGGACAACCTGTGAATCTTCAAGATATGGCACATCACTATCAGGCTTAAACCATACCGCCTTTACTGTTGATGTCTTGTTCATATTTGACCAGTAAAGCCAAACGTATATTCTATCATCTGACTTGAAAAATGTATCAGTTATGCCATTAGGTTTTTCTTGATCAACATCTATACACATTACAGAATCAATGATCATTGGCTCATCAGCAAAAGGTTCCGTTGAACTGCTTCCGCCAGATTCAGAACAGGAAATAATCCAAAACGACACTAAAATAAAGGACATTATCAGAAAGCACTTTTTAATGAATTTTCTGCTCATCTTTTTGTCCCTCCATTTTTTGTTTTGTCAATCTTTATATCCAGTTATCTCTTTCCTTCTTTTTAGGTAATAGCAATAATTTTCGTAAGATATATCCTCAGGGACACCATGATCCACCAATGGAATAAATCCACCTTTCGCCACAACAGGAGCGAGACGGTCAATTTCTGCATCTATTGCCTCTTTTCCTTTTGCCAATGCCCTTTTATCAACATTGCCCCACATTACGATCTCTTGTCCATATTGGTCTCTTAGCTTGCCTGCATCCATTCCAGAAGCTACTTCAAGCGGATAGTGTCCTCGCACACCACCTTCTATCCACAATGGCAGAAGTGCCTCAATATTGCCATCGCAATCAACCCACGATAACTCAACCCCATGCTCAACCAAGAATGATGTAACCTTTTTGTAACATGGCAAAATAAACTCTCTGAACATTGATGGCGAAATCAAGGGACCAGCTTTATAACACATATCCTCCCAAAATAACGCAAAATCAACATCAACATCATGTAATGCTTTATGCAAGACCTTTATAAAGAAATCAGCAAGGTATTCCATTATATCACCAATGAGGTTAGGATCATCAAAAAACATAAGACTGATATTATGGACGCCGATCCAATTTCTTGCAAAGCCATAGAAACTTCCGCCATCTATGCTTATTGGATAATCCCTATTCTTCCACTCTTTTACCATCGCTTGCCATTGCGGTTCGGGAGGGTAACGTCCCGGAGAATCTGGGTTAAGTTGTTCCTCTCTGAATTTGTCCCAATCATCTCTGTTTTTTATCGGATATTCAAGCCATTGATAAGTAGGATAGCCTTTAACATCACGACGCACCTTTGTAAGCACGCCATCTGCGGCACGATAAAGACGATAATCTTCTGTTTCCTCTATTATTTCAACTTTATAACCTGGGTACATCCCTAAATTAACAGGGACACGAGGGTTTCCCCAAAATGCAGATATAAGTCCCTCAAATTTAAAATATTTGAAGGGATCGACGTCTTTTGGCATGCCTTCTTCTCGCCATCTATCAAAGGGACCGATCCAATCTGCCCAAAAAGGCAGACGGTCAACTTCCTGAAATCGCATAGTTCTCCAAAATCTCTCTCTGTTAGTCATTTTATCCCTTTCCATCAGAAATTGACTAATAATGGGTTACTCCATGCGGTTTTTCCATTCTCATCAAAACATTCTACCCTGATATATTTCTCTCCGCCCCTAATTTTATATCTTGCGGAATTTATCGGCTTTCCGTCCATAGCGGTAAAACTTTCGCCATTGTGGGCATTTGCGATGAAGTTTATAATTTTCACATCAGAGGTTGTCACAGATATTATATTGTCTTGAATAGAAATATCATGGATCACAGGTCCGTTGCTGGAATAAAAATATCCTGAGCTTATGGCATTCATAACACTATCTTCTGTAAGTTCTGGCATTTTCGCCATTATCCAAGCGTTACAAGCATCAATAGGACGATGATCGTTATAATGCTGATGTGTATCGTCAACTGCAAATCCCCAAGTAAGTTTGCCTTTACATAACAGATCGTCCCAATGTATAACTGAATGTCCTTTTGCTATGCTAAAAAAGCAGGTGCTGTTAAATATCTCAATTCCGATATGACCGTTTAAATTCTGGATGTCATTTACCGTCAGCCCTGACCAATAGGGGTGAGCGACTAAGGCGAAAGCCCCTTTTGATTTAATCAAATTTATTAATTCCTGAGCATTAGATACCGAATTACTTGGTATATTTTCTTTCAAGTTCAGTGCTACAATATGATAATGGTATCCAAGTTCTGATGGACCAATGTTAAGTTCCGCGCCATTCAGGACAAGAAAACCATCTTGTGAGAGACCAGATATATCAGTTACTTTCCAATGATCAGTTATGAATAGAAAGTCATATCCATTTGATCTATATTCATTAGCGACTTTATCAGGTGACCATGCACCATCGGAGTTAGTTGTATGGGTATGAAGATTGCCTTTGAACCATCTCCCTTCCATCGCAAACGGGTTTTTGAGCAACATAAAATCCTCCTTAATATTTATCAATACTCATTATATCTTTCAAAGCTTTTCTTGGTCTTTGTGCAGGACTTTCATCAGGATAGCCCAAAGGTGTTGATGCGACAACTCTTATATTATCTGGCACACCGAGGGCTTTTTTTGCAACAGATTCATCAAAAGCACCGATCCAGCAAGTTCCAAGTCCTCTATCTGCTGCTGCAAGAATGAGATGCTCCATAGCTATACCAATATCTAACATATAATACGGTTGATCTCCTTTTGTTCCGGGCTTTGAGGGATCAGCACAGGCAACGATAATAACTGGGGCATTGGCTATCCAAGAATTCCCTGCGGATGCGAGATTTTCTTTGACTTTTTGATCTTTAACGACGATAAATTTCCAACATTGACTATTTGCCCATGATGGCGCCAACCGCGCACATTCAAGGATATATTCAATGTCTTCATCAGAGACCATGTCTGGCTTATATTTCCTGATACTCCTTCTTTTTGTAATTACATCTATAAAATCCATAATTAACGCCTCCTTGAAAACTTATGATCACAAAGATAAATTTCACAAATTCAAATTTACGTTTAACATTGTGTCATTTACAAACATAAGTTATAATATCTACTGACTAAAATAATATCAAAGGTTGTGATAATATGCAAGAAAAGAAATATGCAAACATAGTTTTTCCAATTCCCGTAGAAGGTGAATTCTCATATCTCTTGCCAGAGCAATTCAGATCAAAGGCACAGATTGGAATGCGTGTGCTTGCACCATTTGGTAAGCGAGATAATGAGACTGAGGGTGTCATTGTCGGCTTCCCTGAGAATACAGAATATCAGGAATTAAAAGAAATAACTGATATTCTTGATGATGAACCGTTCTTTTCTGATGATATGCTTAAATTGACAAAATGGGTTGCGGAATACTATTTTTCAACATGGGGCGAAGTATTAAAAACAGCTACGCCTGTCGGCATAAACATCATCAGCAAACGGATTGTTAAGATAAATGATATAAAAGATCGGGATAAGGTTTTATCTGATCTGTCAAAATCTGCCCCAGTTCAGGCACAGATACTTACAACGCTTGCATGGGAAGGGGAAATGAGCATTCAAAAGCTAAAAACTCGCGTCCCAAGATTTGTATATTCTGCACTATCCGCCCTTGAGAAAAAAGGATTTATAAGCATAAGCAGTCAATTATCAAAGCCTATTGTCAAACCTGTAATTGATTATCTCGTTCATTTAGCAAAGCCTGAATCAGAGATCATCTCCGAGATTGAAAAGCTAAAAGGTAGATATGCGAAGCAGTCTGAAATTCTTGAAATACTTGTATCCAGAGGGGAAGAAAAAATTCTCATAACTAACCTTGCAAAACTTGTGGGAACGACAACAGCAACAATAAGGAATTTGGCAAAGAAAGGGCTTATCTCTCTTGAAGAGACTGAGGTATTTAGAGACCCACTTGAAGGGGAGATATTTCCAGATTCTAAGAATCTCAATCTCAATGCCGATCAGGCTTCTGCATTAAGCGAAATAATCAAAGCAATTGAAAAAGGCGTGCATGAGACATTTTTATTATATGGCGTCACTGCAAGCGGAAAGACAGAAGTCTATATGCAAGCTATAGGCAAACTTCTTGATATGGGAAAAGGTGCTATAGTCCTTGTGCCAGAAATATCGCTAACACCTCAGACTGTCTTTCGCTTTGCGTCGCGCTTTGGAAAAAGAGTAACTGTCCTCCACAGCAAATTGACGCCCGGAGAACGTTATGACCAGTGGAGAAGGATTAAATCAGGAGATGCAGACATCGTAGTCGGTGCAAGGTCTGCTATCTTTGCCCCAGTGAAAAATCTCGGTCTTATAGTGATAGACGAGGAACACGAGACGTCTTACAAACAAGAAGAGTCTCCAAGATACCATGCCCGCGATGTTGCTATAAAACGTGCAGAACTCGTCAATGCGGTTGTCGTGCTTGGAAGTGCAACTCCATCTCTTGAAAGTTTTTATAAAGCTAATAGGAAAGAGTATCGCCTTTTGACCTTGCCACAACGAGTAGATAACGCCAAAATGCCTATTGTAGAAGTGGTGGATATGAGAACCGAGTTAATGCAGAAAAAGAATCGTTCAATTTTCTCAAAAAGCTTACAATCCGCTATTGAAGACCGTCTTGCACGCGAAGAACAGATAATATTATTCCTTAATAGGCGAGGATTTTCAACTTTCATACTTTGTAGAGAATGCGGTTATGTGGCAAAATGCAGGAATTGTGATATATCTTTGACATATCATTCAAGGGGCGAGATGATGGTCTGTCATCATTGTAATTTTAGACAGCCTGTCCCGTCTTTATGCCCAAATTGTAAGGGAAACTATATCAAATATTTCGGTGTAGGAACTCAAAGAGTGGAAGAAGAAGTCAGGAAACTCTTTCCAGAAGCCAGCATAGATAGAATGGATGTTGACACAACGACCAGTAAAGGAGCTTATAAACGGATACTTTCCGCTTTCAAGGAACGTGAAATTGACATCCTCATCGGAACGCAGATGATAGCAAAGGGACTTGATTTTCCTAATGTAACATTAGTTGGTGTTATATCCGCAGATACTGCATTAAATCTGCCAGATTTTCGCTCAGGAGAACGCACATTCAATTTGCTAACACAGGTTGCAGGCAGATCGGGGAGAGGTCAAATCAGTGGAGAGGTTGTCATACAGACATATAACCCTCAGCATTTCAGCATACTTTCTGCACAAGACCAAGATTATAGAAGCTTTTATCGCCAAGAGATCGTCAATCGTGAGATGCTTCTCTATCCACCATTTACGCATTTTGCAAGGATAATATTAAGAGGATTGTCAGAAGAAGCCACGATCAAGGCAAGCGAGACATTAGGCGAGATATTGCGTTCATATCAGGAGGCAAATTATCCTGAATTGGAGATATTAGGTCCTGCACCTGCGGTCTTAGCAAGAATAAAAAAATATTATCGTTGGAATATTCTATTAAAATCAACTGATCCTTCGGAGATAAGGGGACTTATAAAAATGGCGTTTGCAAAATTGCCATCACAGATCACCAAAGGCGAGGTCGCTTATGCAATTGATATGGACCCTATCTCTGTTCTTTAACCTTTTAAGAAAAGTGAGTTTACTTATGAAAAGAAACATTTTAATCAAGTATCAAATCTGCATTTTGATATTTTTCATTATGATTATTAACTTGAATGCTGAAGAAACTCAGCCATCAGAACAACTTGATCCTATCCAAGTATTGACAGGGATAAAAAATGAGCTTGAAAGAGTGCTAAAAGAGAATATCATAACATTTTGGTATCCACAGACAATTGACAAGGAAAATGGCGGATATAACCTGAACCACGATATTAAAGGAAAATGGCTTGGTCCTTCGGATAAATATATTGTAACACAGGCGAGAATGGTATGGTTTTTCTCACATTTAGCAAGGTCAAAATATGGGACAAAGGAGCATTTAGAGTCTGCGAAACATGGATATGAGTTCCTTAGAGACAAGATGTGGGACAAGCAATATGGCGGATTCTATTGGGCGGTTGACTGGACTGGAAGTAAAGCAACCGTGCCTCAAAAGCACCTTTACGGACAAAGCTTTGGGCTTTACGCTTTATCTGAATATGCAATGGCATCTGGCGACATAGAAGCGTTATACCTTGCCAAAAAACTATTTAGCGTCATAGAGTTTATCGCACACGATTCAATTTATGGCGGATATAAAGAGTATTTTCTTCGTGATTGGAGTTTGCCAAAGCAAGATGACACTGGACCTATGGGAAATAGCATTAATATCAAGCTGATGAACACACATTTACATCTACTTGAAGCTATGACCACATATTATCAAGCAACAAAAGACCCCGTTGCAAGAGAGAGACTTATTGAATTGATCTTTATCCAAAGCAACTCAGTAGTGAGAAAAACTATAGGAGCATGCACAGATAAGTATCAATTGGATTGGAAACCTATCCATAGTCCCGAGTTTGATAGAGTTTCCTATGGACACGACTTGGAAAATGTCTGGCTTTTAATCTCTGCATGTGAAGCGGTAGGGATAAACAATAGGCTTCTCTTTGATCTCTATCGCACACTTTTTGATTATTCGCTAAAATATGGCTATGACTCAACTTATGGCGGATTTTATGAATCAGGTCCATTTAGCGGTAAAGCTGATAAGCGATCTAAGGTCTGGTGGGTGCAGGCTGAATGTCTCGTCAGTGCTTTGGATATGTATTGCCTTACAGGTGATATTGTATATTTTGATTGTTTTAACAGGACTTTAAACTGGATTATGAAGCGTCAGATAGATTGGATAAACGGCGACTGGTATTCGGAAATATCTGAATCAGGAGAGCCTTCTGGAGAAAAAGCAGGGGCTTGGAAATCTGCATATCATAATGGCAGAGCTATAATGAAATGTATAGAGTTTATGGAAGAGCTTATCAGTGGAAAAATAAGATGAAAATATAAAACTATAAAAACTAAGGGCGTTTTTATGCCCTTAGCTATTATAAACTTGTAAATTTGTTTTTACTTCCAAAGTTCAAACATCACCTTTGCTATCTCTGTATTGTCTATATAAGCACCTCTTACAGGATCAAGTTCATCTGCATATTTTTTTAATAAATCGCTCCCTGCACCCTTAGCATATATTGGAACCAAACTGTTTGTATGCCCAGTGCTATGCCATTCATACCCCGGAAATTTCCCTTTGCCATTATTTATTAATGGATTCCAAACAGGCTTGATAGAGTCGTTAGGATCATCTTTGTCTGGTCCTGAATTAGGTCCTGTCAAATATCCGGTCTCATGGTCACCTGTGACGATAAGAAGTGTCTCGTTCCAACTGCTTTTCGTCTCAATCCATTTGACAACTGCTTCTACTGCTTTGTTAAATTCTATTTCTTCCTCAATCATACGTGCAAAGACGTTGCTATGAGATGCCCAATCAATCGCGCCTCCTTCAATCATAAGGAAAAAACCTTTATTGTTATTGTCCAAGACATTTATCGCTCCACTTACCATTTCTTGAAGACTTGGGACATTTGGATTGAAAGGGTCTTTGTATATGTCGTCGGCAAGAACAGCATCTTTTGTGTCTTTTTTGCCGTCAAAATTACGATCAGTGAACGGCGATCTCCTACATTGCAAAGTTTCATAAACCTTTGGAATGCCGAGAACTCTTTTGGGAGTTTCGCCATCCATCAGTGAACGGAAATCTGATAAATCCTGAATTAATGTCCATGGGTCTCTAAATAAATCACCATCGCAGTCTTCAATAAAATTATCATTAATACCATCTTTGTCTAAATCAAATTCAATTTGCCCTTTCATTAGCCCATTCCAGACCAACTCTCCACCTACAAACGAATAATTTCGCTTGTCAGATACTGGATTTCCATCATTATCATAGAGCGGATTTCCACATCCCATAATGACATCCATCTTGCTGTCAAGGAGCATTTCCTGTGCGATTTCCTCATATTTACCTCTGCCGGGATTATGAGCGACAAAGCAAGCAGGGGTCGCATGGCTAAATTGGACACTCGTTACAACACCAGCAGACTTGCCTCGTTCTTTGGCGTGTTCGCTTATATTTTTTAGGGCATTTTTATCCACATCAACACCAATCGCAGAGTTATAAGTCTTAAAACCTGTTGCCATAGCTGTCGCTGCTGCCCCAGAATCAGTAGCCCCTGATTTCACATATTCAAACCAACTCCACGCCTTTTCAGGTTCATATCCTTCTTTATATGGGACGCTGACTTTTAGGTTTCTCGCTGAATATGTGCTTACCCATAGTTGTATCGGGAATTTTTCATAAACTTGTGTGCCAGTATTTCCATATTGATAAAGGCTTGTGGCGTTAATATGATTATGACCACAACCATCTGAGATCATCAAGATAATGTTTTTTGGAATATCTTGTGAAAAAGATTCACCAATATGAAAAACTGAAATGACGAATAAAATTGTTAATAAGGTTAAACAAAACTTTTTGTAACTCACTTTTACCTCCATAGATTAACTAAATGCTTGTAAAAGAATAGTCCTATTAAACATTTAATATTATGGACCAATCTTAATCACTCATTATTTATTAACCATCACGATCATCTCATTTATTTCAAGAGATGCCGACCATCAGTCTTTATCAATCCTATTTTTAATAAAATAAAACTATGTGTCATTTCAACATCATAATGTATCATCAATACAACATCTAATAATAGCAATAAGATTTATAAACACTCTTAATATAATTCTCTTATGTTAAGAATTAATGTTTATTTTGTTAATTTATCGTTTATAAAGATTGGCAAATTTCTTGCAAAATATTAACTTTAGACAATTTTATTTGCGTAAAGAAAAATAAAAAATGAATTATTTATATATTAAATGCTTTTCGCCATTTATTCAATATAAAAACTGATAACTTTATATTGTCCAGAGCTTAGCAATCTAAAAGAAAATAACTAAATGTTATTAATATCCGACAAGAGGTGGACAAATGGGCATCGTTAGCTTGGGAAATCCGTCACAAATTGATCATACAATATTGATTGAAAGATTTAAAAACGGAGAGATAGAAGCATTTGAAGAAATAGTTAATAAATATCAAAAGCAAGTTTATAATATCGCTTACGGCTTTATAGGGA
>DTPJ01000143.1 GCA_011334435.1 Candidatus Poribacteria bacterium
AGATGGAATTAGACTACAAATAAAGTGATGAAATGATGATAAAATTGAAAGGTATTATAAACATCATAATTTTTTTGATTATATCTTCATTTTTCATCGGTTGCGGAAAAGATAGTGATAATCAAAATAATCCACCACCAACAGGAGTTGAACAAGAACTTGGTAGCTTTTTGCTTACGCGTCTACAAAAAGGACAAATTAGATGGAAATTAGAAGCTAAATCAGCCAGTATAATGGAATCTGGATTTACAAAAATAGACGATGTAAGGCTTATAATCTTTGGCGATAATCCATCAAAAAACATTGATATACATAGTGATAAAGGCGAGGTCAATCAATCAACTTATGACGTCAAAATGATAGGAAATGTTCACGGAAAGCTGTCAGATGGTGGATATTTGACAACTGATGAAGTATTTTGGAGTGAAGATAATAAAACATTATTTACTTTGCCCGGTGTAAAAGTTAAAATTGTCTATAGAGACTCTACAATAATCGGCGAGGAACTGAACGCCAAGCCCAATTATGAAATCGTGGAAATGAAAAACGTAATAGGTATCACTAAAAAAATGGAGGAAAAACAGTAAAAAGTGACGAGTGATGGATAACGCGTGACAGATTTTACTGTATTGATGGAAAATGAAAAAGATAATTTATATTGCTCTTGCTTTAACATTTTGCATAGTTGCCATAAGTGTATTTAGCGCAACTGAGGAAAATACCGTTTATTACAATTATAGTGCAAAAAGCATGACTATCAATAAAAAGGAAGGCTATACGGTTCTTAAAGGCAACGTAAAAGCAATCAAACTTGATGCCCAAAAAAAAGAAACGGGAGAATATGTAAACTCCGATCAGCTCACAATATACTTTAAACGAGATGAAAAAGGAGAACTAACAGATGAAGTGACAAGAACCGAGGCTATGGGTAACGTCAAAATGAAGCAAGGCGATATGACAGTAACTTGCCTAAGGGCGGTAATGATCTATGAACCAGAAGAAGTGATCAATATGGAAGGATCAAAAGAATCGCCAGCAATTGCTGATGATGGCAAAAATAGGATAGAGGCACCAACTATAAAATATTTCCGAAAAGACGACCGACTTGAAGCGGAAGGCGACGTAACAGGACAGATAACGATCAAAGAAAAGAAACCCGAAGAAAATAAAGAGGAAAATAAAGAAAAAACAGGGAAATAAAATATTAATCAATAAATGAATTAAGAAATGTCATAAATTATCCAAATCTCAGTAAATAATAACTGAAAACTACAAAAATGAAATTAGCAACAGAAAATTTGGTAAAGTCATATTCAAAGCGCACAGTAGTAGATCATGTCAGTATAGAGCTAAATCAAGGCGAAGTTGTTGGATTATTAGGACCTAATGGTGCAGGAAAAACAACGACCTTTTATATGGTTGTGGGACTTATAAAACCTCAACAAGGCAGAATTATTCTCAATGATGAGGATATTACTCTATTGCCAATGTATAAAAGAGCAAGAAAGGGCATCGGTTATCTGGCTCAGGACCCATCAATTTTTAGAAAGCTGACAGTGGAAGAAAATCTGATGGTTGTCCTGCAAACATTGGATATACCAAAATCAGAGCAGAAAGCAAGGATGGAACAATTGATAAATGATCTTGATATTTCCCTTGTTGCCAAACAGAAAGCCTATACACTGTCTGGCGGAGAAAGGCGTAGAGTAGAGATAGCCCGTTCATTGGCAATTTCACCAAAATTTCTTTTATTAGATGAACCTTTTTCTGGAATAGACCCGATAGCAGTTGCAGAGATTCAAAAGATAATATCAAAATTACGAGAGCTTGGTCTTGGTGTATTAATTACCGATCATAGCGTCAGGGAAACATTAGATGTAATTGATAGAGGGTATCTAATAAGCGATGGCAAAATAAGGATGTCAGCAACGCCTGAGGAATTTTTAGAGAGCGAGCAAGCGAGAAAACTTTATTTAGGTGAAGAATTCACAATTTAGGATTGGGGTGTTAGAAAATGGATATGAAGCCAACTTTAACAATGTCACAAAAACAAATGTTAGTAATGACACCCAAACTCCAACAAGCTATTAAGATTCTGCAGATGCCTAGATTAGAGTTGTCTCAGTATATCACTCAGCAATTGACAGAAAATCCTGTTCTTGAGGAAGTTGATGATGTCGTAGAAGACCCAGAGGAAGAAACAGAAAACTTGGAAGATGAAATTATAGATGAGATACCAGAATCAGATGTTGATCTTGATACAGGTCTCCCTGAGACAGATTCTGTCACGGAAAATGATCTGCCTGAAACTGATATAGTCAATGATGATTTTGGCGATATAGATTGGAAAGAGTATTTTGAAGACAGCGATATAGAGAATTCAGAATGGGAAGAACCTATGGAAGATGATAGACGAGATAATAGTCCTGCTTTAGAGGAATCTCTACAAGATCATCTATTATGGCAGTTAAGAATGTCTGATATTACCGACAAAGAGTATGAGATCGGCGAAGCTATAATAGGAGAAATTAATGATGATGGCTATCTGACAGAGGACATAGATGAGCTTGCTAAAGATTTGGGTTATGAAACTGCTGATGTGGAGAAAGTTTTGCATATAATACAGGGATTTGATCCGACAGGTGTTGGCGCAAGAGATTTAAGAGAATGCCTGCTTATTCAACTTAAACAGCTAAATCTTGAAGGCACAATTCCATATAGAATAATTGACGAAGGTTATTTAAAGGAGTTAGAGGCAAATAAATATCCACAGATTGCTAAAAGTTTAGGTGTTAGTATTGACTTAGTCAAAGACGCTATTAAAATAATTTCATCATTAGAGCCTAAACCAGGACGACAATATAGCCCTGTCAGAAATGAATACATAATTCCTGATGTTATAGTTGAAAAGATTGACGGTAAATATACTGTTATGATGAATGATTTTGGTCCAAGGCTAACGATAAGCCCTTATTACAAAAACATATTGACATCAGGAGAGCCATTGCAAGAGGACACCAAGAAATATATCCAATCACAACTTGAATCTGCATCTTGGTTTTTAGAAAGTCTGGAACGTAGGAGAAAGACTATACTTAAAGTTACAGAAGCGATATTTGAGGTGCAAAAAGATTTTTTAGAAAAAGGTCCAAAATACCTCAAACCATTAGTCCTGAGAGACGTTGCTGATGCAGTAGGAGTTCATGAAGGAACCGTAAGCAGAGTTGTCAACAATAGATATGTTCAAACACCACAGGGGATATTTGAGCTGAAGCATTTTTTCAGTAGCGGAATATCAACAAAAGATGGTCAAATGACTTCATCAACAAGCGTAAAAGAGATGATTAAAAATCTTATTGACACTGAGGATCCCAAAAATCCACTGAGCGATAATGAAATAGAAATAATCCTGAAGAAAAAAGGGTTAAATATTGCGAGAAGGACAATAGCAAAATATCGTAAGGAACTTAATATACCACCGTCAAGTAAAAGGAAACAATGGTAAAAAGCAGTTAATAGTAAAACAGTTAATAGTAAAAAAGCAGTTTTTGACTTTTAGCTATGTTAAATAAGTCAGTTAATTGATTTCGGAGGAAGTAGATTATGAAAATATCAGTAATCGCTCGCCATCTTGAATTAGATGACGATACCAGGTCTTATGCAGAGAAAAAATTGCAGAAAATAGAGACATTCTTCGGACGCATAATGGAAGCGGTAATGATTTTATCTGCGGAAAAACATCGTAGAATAGCAGAAGTTACGTTAAAAGCAAAGCATGTAACATTTCATGCAACAGAAGAAACAGAAAATATACGTAGTGCTATTGATAATGTTATGGAAAAAGTAGAAGCCCAGATAAAAAAATTCAAAGAGAAATTGAGAGACAATAAACGTCGCATAAAAGGGGTACCCGTTGAAAGCCAGTCAGAAAGGGAAATTGAAGTAGAAAATAACCAAGATGACGAGGAAATAATAGAACCGCAAGTAGTTAAAGTAAATAAGTTCGCGCCGAAACCAATGACTGTTGAGGAAGCAGTTATGCAAATGACGATCAATGATGAGGATTTTCTCGTGTTTGCAAATTCAGAGACCAATCAGGTTAATGTCGTTTATAGGCGCAAAGATGGCACTTATGGATGGATTGAGCCTTATTTTGAATAATATTTTTGTGTTGAATAGCTCATATTTCAATTTCAATTAGTCATTAAAAGGATGGTTTTGTTATGAAACTTATGGACTTTCTTATTCCAGATGCAGTAGAACCAAATATGAAAAGCACCAATAAAACAGATGCTATAAAGGAACTTGTAGCGTTATTGAAAAGTGCTGGTGCAATCTCCAATTATGACGCGGTAGCCAAAGCGATTTTAGATAGAGAGGAACTTGGTTCTACTGGTATTGGTGAAGGTATAGCAGTGCCTCATGGAAAATCAGAGCTTGTTGATAGAGTAGTCGCAGCTTTTGGCAGATCAGAAAAAGGGATAGACTTTCAATCTGAACAGGATAATATACCTGCCCGTCTTATATTCTTACTTGTGGCACCATCAGGTTCTTCTGGTCCACATCTATTAGCTCTAGCTCGTATCTCACGTTTATTAAGAAGTAAAGAGTTCAGAGAAAAATTACTTAAATCTAAAAGCAAATCAGAAATACTTGAAATTTTCAGATCAGAAGATTAAAAATTAGAGAATTGATGAGTTAAAGATTGTGAATTAAAATCCAATCTTTAATCTCCGATTAAAAAGCGAGGCATAAAATGCCACAAAAAATATTAATAAGCAGACTGCTTTCACAGTTAGAATATGATCTGCGACTTGAAATAATCGCAGGAAAAAACGGCATTGATAAAAAGATAGTGACTGTGTCTGAGGTTAACCGCCCAGGATTATCTCTTTGTGGATACTATAAAGATTTTGCCCATGAACGAATCCAAGTTATGGGCGCTGGAGAGATAGGATACCTTGAAACATTGACATCTCAAGAGCGCAAAGAGATATTCCAAAAAATGTTGTCTTACGATATTCCATGTTTTGTGGTAACACGTGGATTGAAAATTCCACAGGAATTAATAGATGAATGCGAGAGAACATCAACTCCTCTTTTATTCACATCACTGGATACTCCGGCATTTGTTGCTCGCCTTGTCCCGCGTCTTGAAGACGAATTTGGTCCATCTATGCTAATGGCGGGAAACTTCGTAGAAGCATTTGGTATTGGTGTTTTGATATTAGGTGAAAGCGGAATCGGAAAAAGTGAATGTGCATTGGAGTTGATCAGGAGAGGTCATCGTCTTATAGCTGATGATGCAGTATATCTGAAACGAGTAACAGGTCATAGAGTGCTTGGAAGCAACGTTTATCCATTTGGTCACTATATGGAAGTCCGAGGCGTTGGAATAATAGATATATCAGCACTCTTTGGAATAACAGCAGTCCGAGCGAGAAAAACCGTTGACATGGTAGTAACATTAGAGAGATGGGATGAGGAAAAAGATTATGACAGACTTGGCTTAGAGGAAAAGACATATAACATATTAGATGAGGAATTGCCACATGTTATAATTCCTGTTCAACCTGGACGAAATACCTCAATAACAGTTGAAGTAGCTGCAATGAATTTAAGAGCAAAGAAAATGGGTCGCCACTCAGCAAAAGAGTTAGACAAAATGATTCGGAGCAACTTGCAGAGGGAATCGGGAGAAAAAGATTTATTCTATATAGAAGACGACTAAACAAGGTCAAGGTAAAAGAGGTGACAGAAAATTGACTGGCATAATAATTGTTGGTCATGGAAATCTTGCTTTAGATTTAGTAGAAGTATCAGAAAGAATTCTTGGCAAGCAAGAAAATCTCTCAGCAGTGAGCGTCCAAGTTGGCGAATCTGATAAAATTCTCTACCAAAAACTGGAAAACATAGTGGAAGTTATGAAAACAGATGACATTATGATCTTATCTGACATATTTGGTGGAAGCATAGCAAACACATGTCTTTACTTCGCTAAACTAAGAGGACACGTATCAGTCATCACAGGATTTAATCTTCCGATGTTAATAAAAGTCCTGACATATAGAGATAAAGTTAATTTAGAGGAACTCGCCTCATTGGCTTGCGAAAGTGGTAAAAACGGAATTATTGATGCTTGCAAAACTTACGATGAAAAAGGCTAAAATATGCCAATAGACTTTACTCGTATAGACGATAGATTTATACATGCCCAAGTAATATGGGGTTGGACACCGCTAATAAAGCCGACTCAAATTGTCGTAGTCAATGACAAAATAGCATCTAACGAAAACCTCAAAAAGATACTTTTAATAGCAGGAGAGCAAATTAAAGAAAAAGTAAAGGTCAGGATACTATCATTGAAAGAGGCGATCATTGATCCAAGTCTCAACGGAAAGGATCAGGAAAAAATCTTTTTAATACTCGGTAGTCCATCAGATGCACTTTTTTTAATTAAAAATAACATAGACATAAAAAAAATAAGTCTTGGCTGTATATCTGAATGTCCCGGCAAGAGGAGAATATTAGAAACAATTAGCATAGATGACGAAGATATAAGGGCATTTAGAGAATTAATTGAGATGGGTATAGAGATTAAATATCAAGCAACACCGTCAGATAAACCAACAGATATTAGGGTTTTAAACATTTTAAACTCATAATTTCAGATAAACTGACAATTTGGGTTCTATGAAACAGAGAACATTTACAATACAAAATAAATTGGGAATTCATATGAAACCTGCTGGTTTACTTGTAAGAGAAGCAGGAAAATATAAGTCCAAAATATCTGTTTACAAAGATAATATGGAACACAGAAAGGTCAACGCTAAGAGCCTCATCGGCGTCTTGACACTCGCAGCAGGAAAAGGAAGCACTGTAACAGTATTAGCAGATGGAGAAGATGAGGAACAAGCTCTTAATGGGTTGGAAGATCTGATAGTTAGAAGGAAATTTGATGAGGAATAGACTTTTTTGATAGCAATAGGAGGGAATCAATCGTGTTATTGGAGGGGGTGCCAGCATCATCAGGAATACAAATAGGGACAGCGCTTCTATTTCATAGAGAAGACTTTGATGTGCCAACTTATACCATAGACGAATCAGAAATAGAAAAAGAGATAAAGAAATTTGAGTCTGCTTTGATTCAAACACGTAAAGAGCTTGAGGAGATACAAAGTAAGATTCAAAAGGAGATGTCCAGCATCCATGCAGGTATCTTCAGCGCCCATATATTGCTATTAGAAGATCCGATGTTTGTTGATGAGGTAAAGAAAGAAATAACAATATCAAAACTAAATTCAGCTGCTGCGGTGAAGAATGTCGTCCAAAATATCATAGATCAATTCTCAACAATGGATAATGAATATCTAAGAGGCAGAGAAGCGGATATACGTGATGTTGTCTCACGATTGATTCAAAACATACTTGGCAAAGAAAAAATAGATCTATCATCATTGAAAAAAGAAGTTATAGTCATTTCCCATGATCTATCGCCGTCAGATACAGCACTTATGAACAAGGATAAAGTGATAGGCTTTGCTACTGATGTAGGAAGCAAAACCTCACATACAGCTATAATGGCAAGAGCATTAGAAATACCAGCGGTCGTTGGTCTTGGCAAGATCACATCTTACGTAAAGACTGGCGATTTAGTTATTATAGATGGTAACCGCGGGAGGGTTTTAATCAATCCTGACGGAGAAGTATATGAAGAATATCTCATTGAGCAAAGCAAATTCCAAGAATTTGAGCAAAGCCTTTCCATGCTTAAGGATATGCCAGCAGTTACTCTTGATGGAACACATATAGAGTTAGCATGTAACATTGAAGTTCCAGAGGAATTGTCTTCAATACAAAAATATGGCGCCAAAGGTATAGGACTATATAGAACTGAATATATATTTATCAGAAAGAGGACAGAATTGCCATCAGAAGAAGAACAATATGAATCATACAAAGAAGCAGTTGAGAAAGTAGCACCAGAGGCAGTTATCATAAGAACGCTTGATTTAGGTGGCGATAAATTTGCATCATCTTTGGGTATTCCCGCTGATGTGGGATCAATGATGGGTTTAAGGGCGATAAGGCTTTGCCTTCAATATCCTTTTATCTTTATGCCTCAATTACGAGCTATTTTAAGAGCCAGTGCCTATGGCAACGCAAAAATTATGTTTCCAATGATCTCAAGAGTTGAGGAATTACGATTGGCTAAAGTGATGCTTGATCAAGCCAAATCGGAACTCGAATACGAAGGACTTCCTTTTGATCCCAACATAGAGATCGGGACAATGATTGAAGTTCCATCAGCAGTAGTAACTGCGGATATACTCGCCAAAGAATGTGATTTTTTCAGCATAGGCACAAACGACCTGATACAATATACGTTAGCAGTCCACAGAGTTAATGAGGAAATAGCTCATTTATATGAACCATTAAATCCAGCCATACTTCGGCTTATTAAGCAAGTAATAGATATTGCCCATGAAAATGGCATATGGGTCGGAATATGCGGAGAAATGGCAAGCGATCCTCTCGTAGTGCCTTTATTGATCGGTATGGGAGTTGATGAATTAAGTATGAGTCCAATAGCTGTTCCAGAGGTTAAAAAGATAATACGTTCATTAACAGTAGAGGAAGCTCAGAAGATAACCCAAGTTGCTATGTCATTTTCAACTGCTAATGAGATAGAAAGCTATGTTTATAGTGAGGCAATGGAGAGATTTCCTGATGTCCTTATGTGGATCGATCACCGTTTACATTAAAACACCATTAAACTTTATATCAACAAACCTTACCTCAATAAAAAAGTGAGTGAAACTATGTATAATCTTGATGACCCCGAAATTATTAAAACCTTTGATAAATCCAATATGGAAGCGATCTTTTTGAATTTCGCAGATCAATATTCTAAAACCCAAGAGCCTGCAAGAAATTTTGACAAAATACCATCGTCTTATACAAATTTCAGGAACATAGTATTTTCTGGTATGGGAGGGTCTGCAATCGGCGGAGACCTCATCAGAGCTTTATTTAACGAGCATTGTCCTATACCCATTATCGTCAATCGTGACTACAATATCCCGAAGTTTGTAGATCAACAGACGCTTTTCATAGCTGCAAGTTACTCAGGGAACACAGAGGAGACAATATCAGCTTTTAGACAGGCATTAGACAAAGGGGCAAAAATTATAACAATATCTGCTGGTGGCGAACTTCAAAAGTTGTCTGAAGAAAATAAAGTCCCACACTTTGAGATAGAACAAAAAGGCTTGCAACCAAGATGCGCATTTGGCTATATGTTTGTCCCTAATGTCTATTTTCTATCAAAACTTGGACTTATACCTGATCAATCAGCAAACTTTGATGAGACAGCAGAAATAATATCCGAAAGTGCAAAAGAATTAGCAGTTAATGTTCCATCTGCCAATAATCAGGCTAAGCAATTAGCTATTGCACTTTATAACAAAATACCTATTTTTTATGCTCCGCAAAGCTATTTTGATGTCGTTGCGATGAGATGGAAAGGACAGATCAACGAAAATAGTAAAGCATCTGCCTTCTATAATATTATTCCAGAGATGAATCATAATGAAATAGTAGGTTGGGGGATACCGAGAGATATTACTTGGCGATCTGTCGTAGTGATCTTAAGTGGAAAAGAAGAATCCGAAAAAATGAAGAAAAGAATAGCTGTGACAAGTTCACTCATTGCCGAGACAGGAGCGCAAGTCATAGAAATTCAAGCAAAGGGAAATTCCCCACTTGCTAAGGCATTATATCTGATATATTTCGGTGACATAGTAAGCTACTATTTGGCGATCCTCAACGGTGTTGATCCAACTCCTGTTGAGAGAATATTGCTATTGAAGTCAAAATTGAGTTCATAATGAAAAATACATTATTAAACGAATATATGGAGATACTCTCTGCGGTCAGGTCTTATATTGAGGACGAAATTGAATCAGGCTTCAATGAGGTATCTAATACGGAACAAATTAAAACTCCCGAGGACACTCTATTCAACTTGGCAGGTCAAGGAAAAGAGATAATATTTGACACAATGGAGGACATACGAAAGGCAGTTGAGGAATGTCAAAAATGTTCTCTTTATAAGACTAGAACCAACATAGTATTCGGCAGTGGTAATGAAAACGCAAAATTGGTCTTTGTCGGAGAAGCACCGGGCTATGACGAAGATCAACAGGGAAAGCCTTTTGTAGGTAAAGCAGGTCAAAAACTTACACAGATAATTAACGCAATGGGACTATCAAGAGAGGAAGTGTATATAACAAATGTGTTGAAATGCAGACCGCCAAATAATCGTAATCCACTTCCACACGAGATAGAAGCATGCGAACCGTATTTAATCGCCCAATTAAGGATTATAAAACCGAAGTTAATATGTGCACTTGGGACATTTTCTGCCCAGACTTTATTAAAAACTGATCAGCAAATATCAAAACTTAGAGGAAGATTCCATACATACCAAGGCATTAAACTGATGCCTACTTATCATCCTGCTTTTTTGCTTAGAAATCCAAAATATAAAAAAGACGTTTGGGAAGATGTCCATAAAATAATGGCGGAATATGCAAAAGTATAAAGAAATACAATGTCTA
>DTPJ01000272.1 GCA_011334435.1 Candidatus Poribacteria bacterium
GTCTTTTATTACAATTTCTGCTCTTTCGTGATAACCGCTTTGTGTCCCTATAACTATTGTTTCTGGATTTAACGTTTGTTTATTTCCTTCTATCCTTATACGAATGGAATTAGAGAATACCTCAGGCTCGGAAGTGATTAAGGCTTCTATTTTATATGTTCCGGGTTCTACTTGTTGAGAGTTGTTGTCCTTTTGATCCCATTTTATAACATAAGTTTTTCTCTCTCCGGGTTCTAGGAACATCGTCCATATTGCCTCAGTGAAAAAACGCCCTTCTGACCATCTCCAAACTTCCTTGCCTTCTGGCATCTTTTTAACAATAAAGTCATAAGTTTGACCGCTTTTGAACAATAAGTCAATTAATTCATTTGACCTATTTTGTAAGACAACAGTCATTTCTACATCTTCGCCAACGTTATATACTTTTTTATTTGTTGTCAGTGTAGCTACAGTGTCTTCTATCACAGGTCCGATTATATCTCTAAAGCATCCTTGTATAAAAATAGAAATGATTATAACGATTATAGCGATAGAAATTATTGATCTGATTTTCATAACTTCCTCCTCTTATAGTTAATGATAAGTTCGCTCAGAACAAAAAATCTGAGCGAAACGAGGGGCTTATTTTGAAATAACTTTGTGTATATAACTATTATTTGAGTTATCTCGCAAATTGTATGCCAATTAAACTAATCACAAATACATTGAATTTATTGCTTATACGAAGACAAAATACATCAGAAATCTGATAATCATCTTAAAATTCTGAGATCTTTAACTAATGCAAACTTGTCTGCACTTTAATCGCCAATAAAAATCCCTGTGGAAAAGGTGTTTTTTGATCTCTATAAGCCTCAACTGCAACGACGTTTCGCCCTTTTCTTAAAAATGATGTAACTTTATAGCTTTCAAGTTTTGGTAAATCCTCTTTTTCCTCTTCATCTAAACCAATCATTATCGGTTCTTTTACCTCGGCAACCCAGTTATCGTTAATGTATATATTAGTTTTGCAACCAGAGACTATTTCCAACGTTGCGGAGATGATATTAGCATCTATCTGAAACGTTTTTCTGAAATATACATTGCCAACTCTCGCTCCGACAACGGGACTCCATATAGGTTTAGCGTTTGTGTCACTTATCAATACCCTCGCAGATGGTCTGTTATCAATTCCGCTTGCGATCTGGCAAGATTTCCAATCACGTTGATTTGGCAAAACATATTCTGACCGCCAACCCTTTTCTGGTGTTGTATGTGTTATCCATGATTCATCAGTGGTAACTATAATAGGACGAGGATATACTCTATCGCCCCTCTCCATTTTCAAACTTGACGTAATTAGACTAACTCTTGCTTTTGACATCTTATCGCCAACTTTTTCAACAGTGATCTCGCCTAACTTTACAGGTTCATTTATCCCTTCTATTTTAGTCCTATATACTTCAAGCACTGTTCCTCTTGATAATCCGTCTTTTTTACAGAAATCTATCATAACTTCTGTCCTTTTGGCAAAGACATACAGGATATATCCCTTTGATTCTGTTGAAAGATCGGGTGAAGATACTTTGCCTCCGCATCCGCTTATAGTAAGGGAAAGGATAAAAAAGGCTATAAGATTTTTATATTTTATAACCGACATCACTGCAAATCCTTATCGTTTCTTGTGCTTTTTTGATAGCAGTCACCGCAAGTTCATCTGCATAGCCGATATTATTTATCGGATCAGAATATTTTAATATCTCTTTTTTTGCCTCCTCTGGTATATTTTCGTCCTGCCTAAGCCGTTTTAAGAATTCCTCTTTTGATACATAGCTTCCATCGGGATTTATCATTATCGCTTGGATATGGCGATAGGCGTCGCCCTCAACTTGATAACGTTTCATAATCGTCTGAGCTGAACCTCCGACAAGACCTGGATTATTTTTAAGGAATTGATTTATCTTATCCTCATTCAACTCATATAAATCTAATTCCTCCCTTATTCTGCCTAATGCGATGAAAAACTTAGCGAAGTCATCGCCAATATCACGCATAATTATTGATCTTCCCATATCGCCTTCATAAGGATAATCTATCAACGCCTTTGAAGTATATTCTAATTGGACGATAAACTTTTCTAAAATCTTTTTAGCTCCCTCAATACGCCATGGATTATATTTGTTTGGCATAACAGAAGAACCTTTGACGCCAGCTTTCCGTTTCTTGCGAAACCATTGAAAACTTGTCCAACCCCAAAAATCATTACAAAATTTGATTATGTGTCTTGATATTGTGCAAACAGCGTCATATATCCGTTTATATTCACCATAAAGATTAGCTTGTGTTGTCATCATATCAAGGTGAATACCTTTTCCAAGTGCAGATATGAACCTTTTATCATTTTCTATCCAATCTATATCAGGATAAGCTGATCTCAGATCGCTATGATTGCCAACTGCACCAAAAGTTTTAACAGGAAAGGACAATGTCGTATGTTCACCTTTATCGTTGAAAGGCAAAAATGCTTGCCGTATGGCAGTGTCAATGGCAGAGACCGTGTTCATAATTTGCTTAGCAATGGTCGTTGGTTCTGCTGGTTGTCCATGAGTTAATCCCGCTGTAACATGATTATTAGCATTCGCATATTTTATGAGTTGTTCTTGGAACTTTATTATCTCAGGAATTAGATATTCAAAGAACAAGTCACGGTTTATCATCGCAAAGACAGGGGAATTGACATCCTCTGATGTCCTGCCGAAATGGAAACCGTCAAGGCTATTTTCTCGCTCTTTTCTTGTCTCTTCGTCTGTGATCTCAAAAATATTCTGTTGGTCAACTATAAACTTTATCCAATCGGTTATTGCAGCGGTATCGTGGTCGGACTTGGCTTCTATGGCTTCTAACTGTGCTATTTGCTGATAAGTGAGATTATCTGTGATGCTACGCAAAGCGGATTTCATTTTATCTGTTAAAGGAAAAGGGATTATCTTTTTATCTTTATAAATTCCGTCGTAATTCACCATCGTGTCTGCTAATGTGATAAAATATTCAACAATAACCCTTATCCTGTATTTATACCATGCCTTTAACGAGGTTAGCTCATCTAGGAATTTTATATATTTTCGGTATCTGCTTAAAGCGGGAAATGGTGATGATAGGCTTATAATCTCTTCTTGACTGACTTCTTTCTCTTCAAGTTTCATAATTTCTTCTGGATTAATGCCAAGTCCGTCAAACATCGCCTTAATTTTATCAGACATTCTCATCTGTAATCACCCTACTTATGTTAGCCACTGGATTATATCTTATTTAGTTAATCGTTCAACGAGAAAATCCTCATAAGCGGATAAATCTCTCCATTCCATAGCACAATTTATTATCTTGGCATTTGGGTCTTCAACAGTAAAACCGTCATCGGTAACTCTGATCCCAAGTTTTTCCATAACAAGCAGTTCATCAGAAAACGCAAGATATATAGCCACAGTATCAAATAAGACAGAGCTTTTATCGGGAGTGCCTTTTGCCCAAATATTATAGTTTTCTATAACTGCTTTTGTGACAGGGTCTTGACATTCACAAACTTTTTTATATTTTTCGCCTTTGAGGACTACTAAACCGCAGGTATCAAGTGGAGTGATAGTCATATCCCACTCCGCAGTGAATACTTTCTGGCAGTCTTTTGGATATGCTGCGACATTATATTCAGCAGAAACCTTGTCACTGCCGTTATACCCTTTTCTAACACTGCCGTGCATACCGACAAATCTCGCTTTTTTTGCTATTTTAGGTTCTCGTTCAAGTGCATTGCTTATATTAGGCACAGGACCTATGCAGATGAGCGTTATTGGTGTAGGGGAATTCATTATAGTATCTATTAATGCAGAAACGCCGTCTTTATATATTTTGCCCGGATAAGATGACAGATCATAATCTTTAACCCAATCTGCCTGTCCGCCTTCGTCATCGCTTAAATGAAGTCCAATACCGATAGGGATGTCAGTTCTCTTTGCGATCTCTAACATTTTCGCAACGATTTTTGCGCGATAGGTTGTATTGCCTGTATCCGTGACGACCATTTTAACGTCAAGCTCTGGTGATTTAAGCATCATCGCCAATGCCCAAGTATCGTCAATATCTCCGCCAATGTCAGTATCAAGAATGACAGGGATTTTTCCTTTTGGTTCTGATACCGCGGTTATCATTACAGAGATGATCATTGGGATAAACATAATTCAATCTCCTTATTTTAGCAGAATTAAAACTTAACACCTAATTTTATGCTTTTCTCTGGATGAAGGTCCATTTCCTCATAGGCTTTTGCAGACTCTTCAAATGGCACAACTGGATAGACAATATCCTCACAATTAAACCGTCCTTCTGCAAGCCATTTCCAGCAAATATCGCATATCCTCTTAAAATCCCATCTGGGGTGATCTCTGTTGGGATCACTGCAAGCACGGGCAAAGACTATGTTCGGAATTGTAAGATGTGCGACCTTGCCAAAATCTAATCCGCCTTTACATTCCTTACTCCATGCGATATATGAGACAGTTCCTCCCCAAGCTAACCCTTCTAACGCTTGATCTAATGCGGAATAAACACCGCTTGTCTCCAACGCTACATCAACGCCTTTTCCTCCAGTAGCTTTCTTTAATTCTTCTCCTATATTTTGTGTTGTTGGGTCAAGTGCAAGGTCTGCACCTATCTTTAATGCAACTTCCCTTCTAATAGGGATCGGATCAACTGCTATAACACATTCAGCCCCTGACATTTTCAGCATTGGGACAGCCATTTGACCGATAGCACCAAGTCCAAATACAGCAGTGCGATCGCCGATCCTTACATGACCGTCACGAATGCCTGATAAAGCGAATTGTGCAGGATCAAAACAGACAGCTTCCTTCCAAGTCATACGATCATTCATACGATAGACATTCTCAGCGCGCCAAGTGTGTGTCTCTTTGAGATGACCATATCCTGCAACTCTATCACCAATAGAAAATTCCTCAACGCCTTTCCCAATCTCTATTATTTTACCGACGCACATATTGCCAAGTCCCATTGGAAACCTTGCCCCACGTCCGCCATGATAGAGAGTTAATTCTGTGCCACGCTTCGGCGCTCCAAAATCAACCTTGACCCTAATATGACCATCTGGAACAGGTCCGTCTTCATAATCCCTTAATACTGGCTGTTGTGGTGCAATAGCAACTAACTCTTTTGGCATAGCTATCATCCTTCTTTATAAACGGTTAAAAACTCCAAGTGATTTAGCCTTTATAGTTAATAGTAGTTAGTAAATGATATACCCAAATTTCTATAAATATTCTATCATAAATATCTGATGTTATGCAAGCTGTATATCCTGATACATTTATTTTTTGTATTTAAATATCATTGTTTTTATGCTATACTTTATTCATTGAGTTTTGTATTATAATATGCTATAATTTGGAAAGCAAAATCATGCCCCTGTAGCTCAGAAGGATAGAGCGACTGCCTCCTAAGCCGTAGGCCGCGCGTTCGAATCGCGCCAGGGGCATTTTTAAAAGGATATTATCCTAAGTTTTGAGAGCCTGCCTATGATTGACCTTCATACACATTCTTTATTTAGCGATGGAGTTCTTTTACCTGCTGAGCTTGTTAGGCGTGCTGAACATAGAGGTTATAGTGTCATAGGGATAACTGATCATGTGGATCAGTCCAATCTTGATTTCGTTGTGCCACGAATAGCAGAAATAGCAGAAGCACTTAACAAAGTAATGAAAATTAAGGTAATACCCGGCGTTGAAATAACACATGTTCCACCTGTATATATAGCAGAATTAGCCATTAAGGCAAGAAGTCTCGGTGCAAAGATAGTCCTAGTGCATGGAGAGACAATAGTTGAGCCTGTCGCTTCGGAAACAGATCATTATGCGGTAAATGCTGACATAGATATATTGGCACATCCTGGACTTATCACACCTGACGATGTAAAAACCGCAGCACAACATGGCATTTATCTTGAAATATCATCTCGGAAAGGACATTCGCTAACTAATGGTCATGTTGCAAAATTAGCATTAGAAATGGGCGCAAAATTAGTGCTTGATACAGATTCACATGAGCCATCTGATCTCATTACGATTGAACATGCATCAGCGGTTATTAGAGGGGCAGGGCTAAATCCCGATTATGTTCAAATAATGTTTGGCAACTCAGATCAGATCATCCAAAAAATAGCCTAAATAGATTAAAAAATTAAAGATTTGAAATTGATGAGTTATCATATTTAATCATCAATTTTTAATGTTAAATTTCAGTTTGCTTATCGGAGGAAAATAATTATGCTAAAAAAGTCACTTGCATTTTTCTTGATATTCATTTTTGTTTCAGCTTATGCCACTGAGATATGGTCAGAGGATATACAGACACCTCAAACACCTATTGACGATTCAAAACAACCTTACACAAGAGATGACGTTTATCGTCAATTAGAATTATTCTCTACCGCACTATCATACGTTTTAGGCAATTATCGTGAAAATTTAACCAAAGAGCAGCTGGAAAAAGTTATGAGCGAAGCTATAAGAGGTATGCTTCAAGGATTAGGAGACAGATATTCATTCTATCAAGAGGAAACATCAAGAAAGCGTGAACAGGAAAATCTATTTTTCGCAAAGTTTGGTGGCATCGGAATAAGAATATTGCCTTCTCCAGATGGGTTTGTTTATGTAGTTCAACCAATGGATGGTTCGCCTGCAATGAAAGCTGGTCTCCATTCTGGCGATAAAATATTAGCAGTTGACGGAAAATCCATAGAAAATCAAGCATTAGAAGACGTAGTAAACATTATTCGCGGTGAAGTAGGGACAAAAGTTACTCTCACAATTCTTCGCCAAGGAATTGATTCCCCATTTGACGTTGTAGTTACCAGGGCTATAATCAATTATCCAAGCGTAAAAAGCACTATCATAGATAAAAATATCGGCTATATATCTATCTCTGATTTTACAGCAGAAACCGCAACAGAATTGAATAAAAGCATAGAAGAATTAAGAGGAAAAGGTATGAAAGGGTTGATATTGGATTTGCGGGGCAATTCTGGCGGTATGCTTACTTCTGCTGTTGATGTGTCAAGCACATTCATCTCCGAAGGTCTCATTGTTTCAACAGATGGAAGGCTTGACAGGTTTGATGCAGAATATAGGGCAACAGCAAAGGAGAAATTAGATAAAGATTTTGTAAAATATACAACGAGTATACCTCTTATATTACTTGTAAATAATGGCAGTGCAAGCGGATCGGAGATCGTCGCAGGGGCAATCAAAGACCATAAAAGAGGTTTACTCATCGGCGAGAGAACATTTGGCAAAGGGGTTGTGCAACAGAGATTTCCATTGGATGAAAACAGGGCAGTCTCTATAACTGTATCTATATATAAAACTCCAAATGGCAATTGGATACACGAGAAAGACCTTTTCAGTGTTGATGTGAATATGCAAAAAGAACTTGACGAGGGCAAAATACCAGAAGGTTTGCGTCAAGAATTCGCTAATAATAAAATTCCTTTGTCGGGTTCTGCTACGATTAAGACAAAAGATAGGATCAGGAATAAAGGCGTAAGATGGCAGATAAATGATGGAGAGAATATCTATACTGTTAAAAAAGAGGAAGGCAAGATAAAAATATCACAGGGCGGAGTTAATCCCGATATAGAGGTTGAGCAACCTAATCTTCTTGAAGATAGCGGAGATAGCGATGCGGTTAAAATGTTGACGAAATTTTATGAAGGTGAATATGTTAATAAATTTGTCTATGACTACGTTGAAAAACATAAAGAACAGTCTCCCGAGGAACAGCTTAATGGTCTTTTAGGGAAAATGCCAGAACTGATGAAAACGCTTAGTGATAACGGCATAACTTTAAGTGAACGCATCGTTAGGATGTATGTCAGAAGGACATTCTCATCAACACAGAGCGCACCAAATATTGATCTTGAAAATGATCTTCAACTTGCCCGTGCTGTTGAGGAGATAACAAAACAGATTAAATGATGAATACTAAATTTTTGATACCAGATTATTTTTGTAATAGGTGATATTTGACTTCGGATATAGTCATTATATATTTACAAAATGGCAACAGAATTCATTAATATCACTGAGGTAGTATATGGATCACTGAGGTAGTATATGGAAAAGTTAGAAAGTTTCAAAAATCAGTTAGCTTTTGATTTTTATAATGATAAAGAGAAAATCAAAAAGAAACTTGATCCCAATAATGAGAATTCGGAAAAGAAAGTTCAAATACTTTTTAGAAATACAATCCCTGAAATTCCATTGACTACATCAGGAACATTCTCTGTATACAAGTATCCTGCCAAGTTTATACCTCAGGTTATTGCTTATGTTCTAAAAGAATATGCCAAGCCCGGTATGAAAATATTTGATCCGTTTGCAGGTTCAGGAACAGTAGGTATTGTATCAAGAGTCTATGGATATGACTATATATTGTGGGACTTAAATCCCATGATAGAGGTAATTCACAATACTGCTGTTATTAAAAGAATAGATACTAATCCCGCAAGCATAATAAGAAACATTAAAAACTCAGATAAAGAGTTTGTTCCGAATTGGTCTAATATTAAATATTGGTTTCCAGAAGAATTTCTTTCATTGCTTGCAAAGGCTTGGGGTGTTGCCAATTCATTAACAGAAACTGACAAGTATTTGCTTCTGATACCTTTGCTTAAAGTATCAAGATTTTTTTCTTATAGTGATGAAAAAGTTCATAAACTTTATAAATCAAAACATTCTAAAAAAAAAGTAGAAGAGCTGCTGAAAGTAGATTGGAAATCAAAATTTTATTTAATGTTGGAAAAAGAAATGTATATACTTCTTAGAAAGATAAAGGAATATAATAAACTTAATCCGAAGCAAGTTAATTATCAAATACGATCAGGAATAGATATATTAGAAACAAAATTAGACGATCAAGTTAATATATTAATCACATCCCCACCTTACTTACAAGCCCAAGAGTATATTAGATCAACAAAACTTGAATTATTTTGGTTAGGATATGATGAAGCATACATTAAAGAGCTAAGTAAAAAAGAGATACCATACAGATCGGTAAATGAAGTTAATATATATTCAGACAAATATTTCAAATTCAGAGAACAAATTGAAGAACCTCATCTTAAACAGCTTTATGATAGGTATTTTAACGCAATATTGGGGTCTTTTTCTTCTTTAGAAGAAAATGTTAAAGATTACTTATTTATTTTTGTAGGACCTGCAAAAATTAGAACTACTTCTATTCCTATAGATGAAATACTCATAGAGCATCTAAGAGAATTTGGTTGGAAACATGAAATCACATTTATTGATAAGATAGTATCACGAGTAATGTTTGAGTCAAAAATCAATCCTGCTTCAGGAGTAGAGGATAGTAGAATAAAAACAGAGCATTTAGTGGTTCTGAAAAGGGATATTTGATGTATCGGATATTAAAAAGTGAACTAAATAATACAGCCAAATTCAAAGATAAGTTTTATGAGTATGTTCAAAACCTTCAAAATATCATAGATAAAGAAGCTAATGTTTACCTTAATCAAGAAGAATTGAGTGATTTATTGCTTTCCGCTTGCAGAGCTAATGAGTTTAATATAATAGAATTTCAAGGTAGGAATAGTTTCGTAAACGAAGATAATGTTTTGAGATGGATAAATGAGAAATTAATACCAAATACAATTATATTAAATCTAGATGATCCAGATGTAGTAAGGTTATTACTATTCTGTATAGAGATTACTTATCAAATGTTTGAGGGTGGGACAAAAGCAACGACAACCCAAAAAGGATTTAGAGATAGGAGAAGGACTTTTGAATCAATTTTGTCAGATCAATTTGTTGGGAAATTAGGGGAAGTGATAGTTAAAAAGCTTCTTGAAATGAAATACAATATTCAAATCCTCTTAGATTGGGATATATCAACTCAAATTGAGAGATATCGCAGTGACATTGTTAATGCAAGCAAAAGGGTAAGTATAAAATCTTCCCCTTCTTTGGCTGGTATATGGGCTGAAGCAGACATCGGATATGATTATGGTATTACTGTTAAGTGTTCTGTTCCACAACCAACTATTCTGCAATTTTTTGTTGAGGTATGTGGATTTTTAAAGCTTCTTGACTTTGCTGATGCAAGAATTCCCAGCGATGATGAACGTTTCAAAGGTTATATTCAAGAAATGAGGAAAAGAATCAGAGGCTATAAATGTGGAGAAATCCAGACAAGCCTGAAAGGTTTTGTTTGTGGATACTTTGATACTCATGAGTATAAACCTGTTAGTAAAGGCGTAGAATTGCCTTATCTTGGGGAAGTCAGGGAGGAAAGATATTTGATAAAAATTAGCCAACTTAAATATACAGATGAAGACTGGAACAAATTCCTATATTGTATTGGTATCTTAAATTAAAAGATATCGAAATATAAAAATTGTAAACCAAATTTCGGTTCTTTGGTAATAAATATGAAAAGAAAATATGAAAGGACTTGACATATTGACAAGGAGTGATGAATTGACAGACTGATAGTGTGCCAGAGAAGATGACATAAAAACGATATCATCTATCTA
>DTPJ01000273.1 GCA_011334435.1 Candidatus Poribacteria bacterium
ATATCCACCTCTACCGTCGGTCATAAATTGACGACCTCCTTTTTGGCGAAAGCTTGTCCACGTGCCGTATTGCTTGTCATATCTTGACAGCCCTTGTGATGTTCCACACCAGACGTATTTATCGTCGGCAACCACTGCCCTAACTTCATTGCTAATTAATGCTTGTGATTGAGTAAAAGACGCCCAAGTTTCAGTCCTTTTTTCGTAAATAGAAAGCCCTCTTGGAGTTCCAACCCATACAAAATCTTTGTCCACTTTTAAGGCTCTGTCATTAGTGTGATTTTGTAAAAGCCCAGTTTGATCGTTAAAGTTAGTCCAAGTCCCTGACGCCATGTGGAATCGGTTAATTCCATCGTTAAACGTTGCAAACCAAACATAATCGCCATCCTCAGCAAGTTCACTGATGCCACTCATAAATCCACTTCTAGGTCTAATCGTTGTCCACTCATTATTTGATTTATCATATCTGATGACCTCTCCTCCACCGCGATCGCCAGTTATAATCCATACGCTTTTATCTCCAATGATGATCTTTTCACCAGAAGGCACTTGATTTGATGGCAATGTAGTCCATTTCTTTGTCGCTTTGTCAAAATATGAAACTCCGCCTTCCCAACCATGCGAAACCCATACACGATCCTTATCTACGCTGATCCATCGGCATCCAAGCTTAGCTAACCCATCTTTCCGTGTGTAATAATACCATTTTCCCTCTTCTTCGCTGTATCTACGGACACTGCATATCCTTGACCAAAATCCAAACCATACATCAGAACCATCAGGTTCAATTCTTTCAAGCCAATCCAAAGCATTTGGCTGATCTGGAATTGGTGGAATTTCAAATACCTCCCATTTCTCCGTTTCTTTATTGTATCTATTGACATATATAGTGTCATCGGAATATGCCCATACACTTTTTGCACTTTCGGTTATTTCTTCTATTTCATCATAGGCTAATCCATCTTCCATTGTATAGTGTTTCCATGTATCAAAAGTCTTATTATATCTTAAAACGCCATAATCTGTCGCAAACCAAATATATTTATCTGTTACTAATATATTTCTAACTTCGGTAGGTGCTTTTGCCTTTGTGTCACGTAAGATGTCCCATCTGGTAAACCTACGCCATGTTTTTGTGTTTCTATCATATCTGACTATCGCCCCATTTTGTGATGCAGACCAATTGCTAAACCAGACATAATTGCCATCAAACACTATGTTTGATATGCTTGGTTCCATAAATGGCTCTTTTACAATTGTTGATCTATATTCCTCAACGGTCGTTCCATCAGACTTTTTTATCTGAATTAATCCCGCTGATGTCCCAACCCAAAGAGAATTTTCATCAACATATATTGACCTTATAATGCTAAAATGTAGCCCGTTTGATGATTTAATATTCTCAAAATAGCCTTTTGTTTCGTTGTATTTTAGGAGCTTATCTAACGTTCCAACCCACAAAGTCTTATCTTCATAAAATAAAGAGCTTATACATACATTGTCAAGGCTTTTTCCTTCTGCATCTTTTAATGATATAGTCTCCCATTTATCGTCCTTAAAAATTGATAGCCCACTTTGTGTTCCTGCATATATCAAGCCATTTTCATCGGTTAATAAACAATTTATATAATTATTTGCAAGACCGTCTTTTACATCATAAAAGGTTATCTTGCTATCTGTGCTTTTTAGGTCTAATCTATAAATCCCGTTTTGTGTGCCGATCCATAGATTTGAATTTTTATCCAAGGCAAGGTCTGTTATCTTTCTCTGCAATTGCTGTCCTTCCGCAGTGGATAGAGTTAATGCAGTCCATTTTTTATCATTGGCATCATATTTGAATATTCGGTATGAACTACCAGCAAATATGTTTTTCCCGTCATATACTAAGGAATTTATAAACTGATCAGTTAATCCATCGCGAGAGCCAAAGAATTTCCATAATTTAGTCTCAGAATCATACATTCCTACGCCTCTGTCCGTGCCAATCCATATATTTTGGTTTTCTATCTCTATGTCATTTATATAATCGGTTATTAATCCATCTTTTTTCTTATAATTTTGCCATTCACGTGTATTTGGATTATACATACTGATTCCTGATCCCGTGCCGATCCATATACGTCCTTCCGAGTCTCTTTTAACAACTTTCAGATCGTTATCAGTAAGTGAATCTATTTTGACGTAAGCAGTCCATTCATTTGATACTTTGTTATATCTGCTCAGCCCACCTTCAAATGTCCCAAACCATACCTCATTGCCAAAGACAGTTATACAGGTGACATGATTGCTTGTTAAACCGTCCTCTGTTGTATATCTGACCCATGTATTAACAGTTTTAAGGTATCTTTGCACACCAGAGTTTGCGGTCCCGATCCATATTTGGCTACCATCAACCGCTATTGCCTCAATTTCGTTACTGCTAAGAAAGTCGGTTTTGGTATATGATTTGACAAAAGTTTGATCGGTTTTGCTATAAACGCTTATACCATCTTTGATGGTCCCAAACCAGACTTCGTCTTCACCAACTGCGATAGTTGTCAGTTTGTCGTCAACTAAACCATCGCTTTTTGAATAGGTATTCCAAGAATCGGTTGTCCTGTGATACCTATTTACGCCTGAGCCTGGCTTGCCTTTCTCTCTTGGACCGCCAAAGAAATTTCTTTCCTGTTGTTCTTTATCTGGTTGTGTTCCTATCCAAACGTATTCACTTTCTACTGCGATAGCTTTAACTGTGTTAGTGCTGAGACCATCTTTTTTGCTACGTAAAGCCCAACTGTCAATCTGTTTATCATATCTGTTTAACCCCTTATCCGTTCCAAACCAGACATAGTTTCCGTCAACCGCTATTGCGAATATTTTATCGCTTGCTAATCCATCTTTTCTTTTGAAGGTTTTCCATTTACCAGTTGTTATATTGAATTGGCTGACACCATCGTTAGTCCCGATCCATACTAAGTTTCCATCTACCGCAATAGCGTTTATATTATCAGACACTAATCCATCTAAAGTTGTATATTGAATCCATTTATTATCCTTTCTTGAAAAACGGGATATGCCTATATCAGTGCCTACCCAGACGTTTTTATCATCGGCAGAAATACATCGCACTTGATTGCTAATTAAAACTTTTTCTCTAAAAACTTTGCCTTTTGTTTTGACAAACTTATCTTGTTTTTCTGTCTGCTTTGATTGAGGTTTTTCCTCTTTGATTTTATCAACATTTGAATTAAATGTTACACAAGAATTGATGTATAAAATAAGTAAAATTAACGTAACTATTATAAATATTGTCTTAATCTTAAACAATTAAAGATCACCCCTCAATAAAATATCCTTTTCAATATTTCCACTGCACTTTTAGGTTCTCTGACCATTGTAAGTGCGAGCATCTCTTGAGGCGATATTATCAGTCGTTTTGTCATTTCTTTAATAACTTTCTCCCAAGAATCGCCTACAAGGATAACCGGTTTTCTGATCTCTCCTATAACATTCAAACACCATGTAATTGTAAATTCTGAGAGAGTTCCAATTCCCCCTTTAAGTATGATAAAGGCATTAGCAATATCAACCATTTTTTGAAGTCTTTCCATATAATTCTGTGTTCGTATTTCTTGATCGATCCATTCATTAACCTTGAGGTCTTTGAATGCGTCAGTTGTTATGCCGATAGTTTTGCCAAGGGCATGTTTAGCACCTTTGGCTGACGCTTCCATTATCCCTCCATATCCCCCATTACAGATTATAAATCCCGCTTCTGCCAATAATTTTCCTGTCTCATAAGCTTTATCATAAGTTTCACTATCGCTTTTTGCCCTTGAACTTCCAAATACCATAACTATCTTGTCTTTGACTGTCATAATTACCTCTTTAATTAGAATCTCAGCACAGCGTCTGCTGGCATCCCTGCCTTTAGAGCGTTGTCTGTATTTTCTATCTCTATTTTAACCCCATAAACTAATTTTAGACGTTCGTCTTTTGTTTGTATATTTTTCGGCGTAAATTCCGCCTCTGGAGAAATATAGATGACTTTCCCCTTAAATATTCTGTTTGGATATGAATCTATGCTTACATCGGCAATTTGTCCCAATTTAACTTTGCCAAGCATAGCCTCTGATACATAGATTGTCAGATAAACTTTGCTTAGATCAGAAACCACAAAAATAGTCATACCTAATGAAACTAACTCTCCAACCTCAACTGCTTTTGTTGTAATTATACCAGAGATAGGGGATTTTACAATAGCATCGTTTATCTGGCTTTTCCGCAATTCTACTACATCACGAGCAGACTTAACTTGTGCGGATGCTAAAAGCACATTTTGATCCTGTATCTCTGTTTGAACTGATCCAGCCTCTGCTAATTCCAACGCAGATTTTGCTTGTTGGACGCCAGCTTGTGCAGAAGTTATATCTTCCTTTCTAAGATTACCTTGTAGTGCATTTGCCTTTGCAAGCGCTAATGCTGATTCAGCTTGTTTGACTGCAAGCCTTGCTGTTTGGATGTCATTTTCCCTAATATTATTCTGTATCTGTGCCGACCGTGCTAATTGAAGCAATGAATTTGCCTGATCTACCTGTGCTTGAAGAGCATCTTTATCTTCTGCCCTGACACCTTCTTTAATAAGGCTTAATTGTTGCTGAGCTGAATTATATTGAGCTTGGGCGACGTCAAATTGAAGCTGAGATAAATCAAGCTGTTGTTTTGAAATCGCCCCTTCCTCAAATAGTCTCTGCATACGTTCAAGATTGGATTTTGCATTGTCAAAATTGGCTTTTCCTTGTGCTACCAAATTTTCTGCGACTTTAATTTCCTGATCTCTTGCCCCTTTTTGTGCGACAGTAAGCCGAGACATTGCCAATTTCAATGCTGATTCTGCCTGCTCAATTTGGCTTTTGGATTGAGACTGTTGCAATTCGTGAAGTTCCTTTGCCTGTTCAAGACGGGTATTTGCTATTGCTAATGCTGATTCTGCCTGCTCTATCTGTGCGTTTATCGCTGTCTCTTGGAGATCAAATCCTATCTGTGCCTGTGATAACCTGCTTGATGCGCTCTCAACCATCGCTTTTGCCTGTTGAATCTGCGTTTTCGTCTGAACATCAGTTAGCTTAGCTAATAGCTTTGCCTGTTTTAGACGCAATTCCGCAGATAATAGATTATTCTGTGCCTGTCGCAATTGTATATCAAGCTTAGAATGGTCAATTTCCGCGACAACCTGATCTTTTTGGACAAAATCACCCTCATTTACAAACAGCTTGACTATTTGACCAGATACTTGTGGACTAATATTCACCTCAGTTGCCTCTATATTGCCCGAAGCTGATATAACATCTTTGTCATTGGAATTTCTATATAAGATCGCAACTATGGCTATGATAATTGCAAGCAAGAGAATAATGGGAATTATTAACAATTTTCGTGAACGAGCCATAAATCAACTCCTTATGATAACCTTTTTTTGAATCTCAAAGCACTAATTATAACCATAAGCCCACTATATATGAACAGGCACATCGCATTATTCAAGAGAACTTTAATTCCAACATCTTTTAGTAGTATTCCTCTAAGAATTTCAAGATAATATCTTGCTGGTATCAGATAAGTTATCAATTGTATCGGTTTCGGCATACTTTCAATAGGAAATACAAACCCTGATAAAAGAAATGTCGGCAACATTGATGTCAACATAGAAGCCATCATCGCAGTTCTCATCGTTTTGACTATTGATGATATAACAAGACCTAATCCGATCGTGCTAAATAAAAATAAAGAGGATAAAACTAATAACAAAGGGATACTGCCTCGCATAGGCACTTTAAACCACAGTCTGCCAACTAATAAGCAAAATATAACATCAACAAAAGATAAAATGACAAATGGCAGAATTTTACCGATAACAAGCTCATAAGATTTAATAGGTGTTATTATTAGCTTTTCAAAAGTCCCATTTTCCTTTTCGCTGACAACAGATAAAGCTGTTAAAATAGAGCCAAGCATCATTAAAATCATAGCGATCATTCCCGGGACAACGAAATTCATGCTTCTTAATTCCGGATTATACCAGATGCGATCTTGTGTGTTAATAATTGGCAATCCGCCTTTCAATGGTAAACCTTTTGATCTGAGAAACGACAACGCATTTTTTAATGAATATTGCTGAACAATTTGATTTACATAGGAAATTGAGCCAACCGCAATAGTTGAATCTGATCCGTCAATGATAGCTTGGACAGGAGTTATTTCGCCACGAGCCAATTTGCGTGAAAAATTATTCGGAATATACAGTGCAACTTTTGCTTTGCCTCTATATAATTGAGCGTCTATATCGTCATATCTGTTAATATACTTAACTATTTTAAAATGTCCTGAGTTTTTGAATTCTTCAATTAATTCTCTGCTTTGCCTGCTATTATCCTGATCATATATAACTGTTTTAATTGATTTTATATCAAGATTGATAGCATAGCTATATAATATTAGCATAAATGTAGGCAGAGTAAGCACCATAAAAAGAGTGCGAGGATCTCTACGAATTTCAATAAATTCTTTGTGTGATAATGATATTATCCTATTTTGCATTGCAATAAATAGAAATCAAAAGGGGATTTTTAAGGCTTTTCCTTTTCTTTAAGTTCAATTAAGGATACGAAAATGTCTTCAAGACTCGGATCGATTTTATCAATTCTTATAATCTTTATGTTTTCATTTGTTAAGTGATTTTCTATTATTGGAATAATGTTTTGTGCATCGTCAACGGTTACATGCAAAGTAGCGCCGAATAAAGCGACATCTTGGACTATATCCAATTTTTCTAATACTTCAAGCCCTTCCATTAAAGGGTCACACTCTATTTCTAATAGATCGCCATAGTGCAACCCTTTCAGTTCATAAGGTGTTCCAAGAGCGATAATTTTACCACGATATATAAGGCAAAGCCTATCGCAATGTTCAGCTTCGTCCATATAGTGTGTAGTTACTAAAACAGTTGATCCGTTATCCGCAACTTGATAGATCAGGTCCCAAAAATTTCTTCTTGATATAGGGTCAACACCAGAGGTTGGTTCATCTAGGAAAAGAATTTCGGGATTATGAATTATGGCACAACCAAGAGCTAAACGTTGTTTCCATCCACCAGATAATTCATTGACAAGGCTTTTCTCCCGTCCTGTTAGACCAGCCATTTCTATAACATATTTCTGTCGTTCCTTTCTTTTTTCCTTGTCAAGTCCATATATTCCGCCAAAGAAATCTATGTTTTCTTCAACGGTTAAATCCTCATAAAGAGAAAACTTCTGCGACATATAGCCGATACATCTTTTTATCTTTTCAGGTTGTGTTTTTATGTCAAATCCAGCAACTTTTCCAGTGCCTGATGTAGGTTTAAGAACTCCACACAGCATTCTGATAGTTGTAGATTTTCCAGCACCGTTAGGACCTAAAAATCCGAATATTTCACCTTTCTTAACCTGAAAGTTTATGGAATCAACTGCGACAAAATCGCCAAAACTTTTAGTTAGATTTGTAACTTCAATAGCTATGTCGTTATTTATTCTCATCTATTTCGGCAAAATTGAATTGATCAGCGGTAAATTGAGAATAAAGTCAATTCTACCAATCAACAATGATATACGGGACATAACAGTATAACCAAATGCGGCACCAAAGCCTATCATAAGGAACACTATTCCAACCTCTGATACACCACCAAGGACGCCTTTATGCTCTTTTGAGAAAAAGAAAAACAATAATGTGCATATAACACCAATTAGAATTAGGATTGCATTGATTATATTAGAGATCAATGCCATATTACCAAAAGGTTCAGCTGTCCCTCGTATTTGTTCAAATATATCAGCTTGCATATTTGGAACTATGCTAGCGCCAGCGGAATAACCGACCATAAACGCAAACGGAATTCGGACAAGCCAACTATATTTTGGCGTCCACTGACAAAACATCATCAATCCAAGTATCGTAGGTATGATAATAGATAATTCACTATATTTGCCTTCTGTGAATACAGATTTAAGCGGATCATATATATAAGGCATGAAGTTGTCGTGAAATGTTATCGTAAGCAGATAACCAGCGGACACCCCAACGAAGAGATGCTCAGCAAATTTGAAAAACGGATTATCTTTGTAAAGAAAGCTATATATGCAAAGCGTCAATCCCGCGGCGATCCATAAGCCCAAAATGTTCAAGATATAACCTCCGATTAAGTTTTGCGTTTTAATGACAAAAGATAGACAGCATTTCCAAATATTACCATTAATATAATGACTATATGTGCGACCGATTGGACTCTCATGCCAACAGTAGCTTTTTCTTTTTTATCTATAAGTTTTTCATACTCTGCGGCGCCTTTAAGTCCACCTATTAAACCGACTAATTGCCCAGTATTAAGATATGGATACAATCCAGATACCATTACTCCTGTGCATCCGACAGCGACTTTTTCCTTATATTTTGCACCAGCATAGGTCACCCATAGTTCAGGAGTATTCATTGATCCAAAATCCACTACAAGGTCTATATCGTCGTAGTTATGAATATTTTTCATCATCGGTATATCAGATAAATTTTTTCTTGAATAATCCTTTGGGAAGGGAGTTGATATATCCTCACCGATACCGAGAATCACAGCAAAAGGCGGAAATTTGTATCCTAAATACACATAGTCTTCATATTCCTTATATCCAAATTCCTGTGCAATTGTCCTTATTGTATTGTCCGCTATTGTAGTTCCTTCTGAGTTTAGGGCAATGCCTATAACTCTCAGCTTCTTTGAGAAACAATGTCTTAGAATAGCTTTATACATCGGAAGTAATTCTGGCACTGTTGATGGTCCAAAGCTAAAACTTAATAGGACAACAGAGCCAGCAGGCAAAGCATCAATATAATCATAAACGCTTTGAACAGGAGGAGAGACATAAATAGGGAGATTTACAGGGACAAAGAAAGGCACTATGACTGCAATTCCGATTATGAGATATATTATTCGTCTATCAACACTAATAAGCTTATCTAAAATAGGCATATTTCTCCTACAATAAAAACCGATGATTAATCATTGCCACCTAAATACGATCTTTCTATTCCGAGAATAACTTTAAGCGATGTGCTAATAGCACCCAAAGCAGCGCCGATCATAATTCCCCTTCTTGATGCCATATTGATATTTGACATTATCCATTCTGCTGCGTTTTCTGGAAAGAATGGGTATCTATCAACAAGAGATTGAGGGAATAAATTTTGCCAAAGGAAAACACCGATCGGCACTCTCCCGATCATAACTATAATTGCGGATACAAGCAGAAGTGTAGCTTCAAAGGTCCTAGCTCTAAAAGTCCTATAAGCGGCAGATGCCATAAAGAATGCTAAAAGCGAAAACATAGCGGATTCAAGCGATGCGTTAATATTGTTAAATAACCAAAGGAATATCTCGTTTTTTTTCCCGCCGATTATTCCAAAACTTGCAGTAGTTAGTAATCCTATGAAGACAATAACGCTATATATCCAGCCAGATGATCTGCGTCTAATCCTTTTGTAATGCAAGCGGGCAAGCGTTCCGATTCCAATTGTAGTAGCGAAAACGCCGATAACATAGACCCATCTTGTAGCACCCTTGAATATATTATTGTATATAGGATGGGGAATAAAAGGCTGAACAAGGGCGAATATGCCCACTAAAAAACAGATTATAATTGGTATCTGACGTTTCATTTTTCCAACTGAAAACTATTAAAATATTTTATGTAAAAATACAACACGTCCTATAACTTTCGTGGTTTCATTTTGAGATAAAATGATAATAGGGACTTCTGGAACCGTATTTGATTGTAGCAGAACTGTATCACCAGCTTTTTGATACCGTCTTATCTCCTGCTGACCATTTCGCACTGCGAGAACTCTATCATTATGCTTTATTTTAGCTTTTGGATCAACGATTATAATATCGCCCTCATCAATTTTGTCGTCAGTCATGCCTTTTCCTTTGACTTTTAATGCAAAGGATTTATTAGTGTCTAATTCAACGCCTGTTGGGACTATATAACGTTCTGCCTTATTTGGGTCTTGATCGTAAAAATCAAGAAGTGGAATCTCATTTAATACGTTTACATGACCGACATCAAGTGGTTTTTTTTCAGAGATTAAACTCTCTATTTCATATTCACCGAGAACAGGGATATATTGTGACTTTATTTTCTTCATCCTTCGTTCAAGTTTGTCGCGTTGAACTTGTTGTATTAACTCATCAGCATCAAGATCAAGCACTTGTGCAATAGCCCTTGCAGTAGCATCAGCGATAGGCACGCCTGATATAAATCTGCTTATAAGTGCTTGGCTTCTGCCGATCTTTTCTGCAAGTTCCTCTTGTGTCATGCCTTTTCTCTCTAACGCGGGATTTACCATATCACGTATTTGACTTGCCATGTAATATCACCTTCTAATCTCACAAAATTGACTTGGGTTATCATTTAAGCGATTCAAGAGTATTTCATAATTATTCTCCCAGAGCGAAGAAACGAATTTAATCATTTAAAAGGATTCAAAAATAAGAATACCAAAATGCTAAACAGCAGTCAAGCGTTAAGTTGTTGC
>DTPJ01000112.1 GCA_011334435.1 Candidatus Poribacteria bacterium
CACGTTATCAGATAACGTCACTGATCTAAATATCTTTGGTGTTATTGTGAATAATGCGAGGAATTGCATCGTTATAAGATAGTGTTTGACTGATACTTTTGATAAAAAATATATTTTTACAACTGACAGAATAATATATTATTCCTTTTTAATAGGAGTTTCCAAAGCTATATCATCAGGTTTTGGATCAATGACATAGCATACAAATAATATCAATCCTGTTGTATTATCTACAATAGCACAAAAAAACGGACGATTGATCACAAACTTTGGAGTTCCATTCATTTTCATTTCAACGGAGGTCACAGACGCTGCTTCTGTGCCTTCTTCGTTGACTTCCATAATGGTCTTGTGTTTTACCTCGTCAATAAAAACCTTTTCTTTACAAAGTCCGCTAAAATCAGCTTCTGAACCAAAAGCTATCTCCATACCTAATTCTTTTAGGGTGTCATTCAAAACAACGTCATAATTCACTTTGAACTTTGGTAAAACAATTGTCAATTCTTTTTCGGAAAAATTTGACATCCATTTTTCCCAATTGTTGACATTTAGATTATTGATAAACTTGCTAAGATTGGAATTAACATTCGGAAGGAATATATACATACTAACTTTTCCACTTCCATAAGGAAGGCTTATTGCCTCAAAATCCTTTCCTTGATAATATTTAACGACGCTTGTCTGAGACATCATAGGAATCATTTTCTTTTTGCCATTTATTAAATAAAACTCTCTATCTGCGGTGTTATTCTTGTTGAATTCCTTTGTCCAAACACCCTTAAAATAAAGGGCATTTATGAGATAGAATATTGCACCATTATTGACTCTCTCAACAATTCTACTGATCTTGGCATTAGTTTCGTCGCTTATCCAACCATTGATAGCTTTTACCGCGAGTGGATGGCTAAAATCAAGGTTTCTGATCCTTGCATTATAGAGTTCTTCTGTTCGCCTTACAAAGTCAAGGTTAAGAGTGATACCTTTATTCGCCCAGATTGAGTTTGCGATAGCTATTTGGACTTTATTATCAATACCTAAGTATCTATTTATAAGAACTGAGTTAGATTGATTTACTGTATCTAAATCTATACCCTCTAATCCAAGAACCTTTGCCATAGCTTTTTGTGTTTCACCATTAGCTCCGTTATAAGCTAATTCAAGGGCAAGATTTATGCTTATAGGCGAGATGAATATATTATTGTTGGGAGACTTTTTTATCAAGTTTTTAAAAAGATTAAATCCAAAATTGTTATTTGCAGAGATGATCTTAGAATCAACTGTATCTGTAAGATTAGATTCTTCTGAATGGACATAACATTGAGATAATATTATTAAAGTTAAGAATATAAAAAGCAAAAGTATTGATTTCATTTTAGCCTTCCAATAAAATTTTGATAAAAAATGTCTGGAACGTCTCTCATAAAATAGTAGCAGTATAAAAATACTCTGCAAGGCGATCTAGTCGCAAAAAGAGATAACGTCCCAGACAAATATATTATCGCACTAATTGTTATCACTATCAAGGGTAAATTCAGCTTGATAGTCAACCTCATCATCGTCAACCTCATCATCAACTATTTTAGCTGGTGGAGCTTGATCAACGGTTTTTCTGATCTCTTCCTCAATTTTTTGAGCTATTTCTGGATGTTCTTTAAGGTATTGTTTAGCATTTTCCCTGCCTTGTCCTAACCTTTCTTCGCCATAGGATAACCATGCCCCACTTTTTTGGATAATCTTATATTCAACGCCAAGGTCAATGAGATTTCCTTCTTTTGATATGCCCTCGTTGAACATTATATCAAATTCCGCCTGTCTAAATGGAGGGGCGACCTTATTTTTTCTAATGGTGACTTTCATCTGATCGCCGACAATTGTCTGTCCATCTTTAATGCTTGAACCTTTTCTTGTCTCCATGCGGACAGAAGCGTAAAATTTCAAAGCGCGTCCACCGGGAGTTGTCTCTGGGTTTCCAAACATGACGCCAACTTTTTCACGGATTTGATTTGTAAATATAAGACATGTCTTTGTCCTGTTTACAACTCCGCTGAGCTTTCGCATAGCTTGTGACATAAGCCTTGCCTGTAATCCGACATGAGCATCGCCCATTTCTCCTTCAATTTCTGCCCTTGGAGCTAACGCAGCAACGGAGTCAACGACAACAACATCTACTCCCCCGCTTCTTATCAATACGTCAACGATCTCTAACGCCTGTTCGCCTGTATCTGGCTGTGATATAAGCAAATTTTCTAAATCTACTCCTAATGTCTTTGCCCATGCAGGATTAAGAGCGTTTTCAGTATCTATGAAAGCAGCAACTCCTCCGCTTTTTTGTGCCTGTGCGATGATACTTAGACAGATAGTAGTTTTTCCAGAGCCTTCTTGTCCATATATCTCAATAATCCTACCTCTTGGGACGCCACCAACTCCTAATGCAAGATCAAGCGATAACGCACCTGTAGGTATCACTGGAACATCAACAACAGGTCGTTCCCCCATACGCATTATCGCCCCTTTGCCAAATTGCCTATCTATCTGCGTAATAGCCAATTCCAAAGCACGCATTTTATCCTCATGACTGCTGTTGCTATCTTCTTTTTCCTTCATTTTAATCACCCCTAAAATTACAAATGCCAATATCAAATATAAAACGTTATTTAACATTATTCTAACATTTTTTCTTTTATCTTCTCAACAACGAATGATAATTCATCTAATTTCAGATCAGCGTAAAAAGGAAGCCTTAATATACAACTGCTTACAGTTTCTGTTATCGGGAGATCGCCATCTTTATATCCGAATTTCATCCCCATTGGTGAATTATGCAACGGTATATAATGGAATGTTGACTGTATGCCTTCGGATTTCAGCTGATCCATCAGTGAGTTTCTTATCTCGTGTGACGGTAAGAGTATATAGAATATATGATAGTTGGTCTCACATTCTTTGGGAATGGTCGGCAGTTTAAGATAACCTGAGTCTTCTAATTCTTTGAGATTTTCGTAATAAAAATCAAAGACTGCCTTTCGCTTTTCTTTGATCTCGTCAAGATTTTCAAGTTGAGCATAAAGAAAACTCGCCGAAACATCAGAAAGCAAGAAACTTGATCCGATGTCCACCCAAGTATATTTGTCAACTTCACCTCGGATAAATTTGCTTCTGTTAGTGCCTTTTTCTCTGAGTATCTCTGCCCTTTCAATAAATCTTTCGTCATTGATTACTAACGCCCCGCCCTCTCCGCAGGTGTAATTTTTAGTCCCATGAAAGCTATAAGCCCCGAGATGCCCTATTGTTCCGAGAAATTTGCCTTTATACCTTGCATTGACGCCCTGAGCGGAGTCTTCCATTACATAGAGATTATACTTTTTCGCAATATCCATTATAACGTCCATATCACAGGAAACACCAGCATAATGGACAGGATATATAGCTTTTGTTTTGTTTGTTATCTTTTCTTCTATCTTTTTTTCGTCAATGTTTAATGTATCCTCTCTAATGTCAACGAATACAGGTCTTGCACCTCTCAAAATAAATGCGTTTGCAGTTGATACAAATGTGAATGATGGGACTATAACTTCATCATCAGGTTGAAGGTCTATTAATAACGAAGCCATTTCCATAGCATCTGTGCATGAACCTGTTAGCAGGACTTTTTTTGCCCCGAACTTTTCTTCCATCAGTCTCTCGCATTTTTTTGTAAACTCGCAATTGCCGACAATGTTTCCGCTTTTAAGGCTCTCCTCTATATATCCAAGCTCTTTGCCTGTCAGGTGAGGCTTATTAAATGGTATCTTCATATTTTTCTCCTAACGAATTTTTACTTCAATTTGCTTGCTATTTCAAAAGTCTTTATACAAACGCGGTTAAATTCGTCCTGCATAATTTCTTTCGTAATAATTTAGGTAATCGCCATTGATACAGCTTTTCACCCATGCTTCGTTTTCAATATACCATTTTATCGTATCATCTAAACCTTTATCAAAATCATATTCAGGCGACCAACCAAGTTGTCTTTTAATCTTTGATATATCAATTGCATATCGTCTATCATGCCCAGGTCTATCTTTTACAAACTGTATCAAATCTTTTGATCTCCCTAACTTTTCAACTATCATATTGACGATCTCAATGTTAGGTTTTTCGTTGTCTCCACCGATATTATATACATCGCCGATTTTGCCTTTTTTTATGACAACGTCAATTGCCCTACAATGATCAATGACATGTATCCAATCCCTGACATTTTTGCCATCGCCATAAACTGGAAGTTTCTCATTTTTTAAAGCCTTCAATATCATAAGAGGGATCAACTTTTCTGGAAATTGATAGGGTCCATAATTATTTGAACAATGGGTTATGATCGCTGGAACACTATAAGTCCTATTATATGCTCTAACTAAATGATCGCTGGACGCCTTGCTTGCTGAGTAAGGACTGTTAGGCTTGTATTGCGATTCCTCTGTAAATGGCGGATCGTTAAAGTCAAGTGAACCGTAAACCTCGTCAGTGGAAATATGAATAAATCTCTTTTTATCAAAATCCTTTTCCCAGCATTTTCTAACCGCTTCTAAAAGGATAAATGTCCCTTTAATATTTGTATCAATGAAATCCTGAGGACCAAGAATTGATCTGTCAACATGCGATTCAGCGGCAAAGTGGACGATAATATCAGCATCGTTGGCTAATTGAGTGACAAGAGGGAAATCCCTAATATCACCTTTAACGAACTGATAGTTTTCATTTTTCTCAACTGCTATGAGGCTTTCAAGGTTTCCTGCATAAGTTAAGGCATCTAAAACAGTGACCTTATCATCGGGATAATTCTCCAACCAATACCTGACAAAATTGCTTCCGATAAAACCTGCTCCGCCGGTTACTAATAGACTTTGCATAGTCTTTCTCCATTTTAGCTACGAGGACGCACAGAATAACACAAAAAATCAAACTGCAAAAATCAGCGGATTAAACAAATATCCCTTCTGATAAAGTCGTATAAATTGATCCACCAGGGTCTAATTGACTTTTAATTAAGCTTATTCTATCTGCTTTAAATTCCCCTATTTCCCCGACATTGGGATTCTCCAAAGCCTTTGTCATTTCTGATGGATGTTTGATCTCTCTGACACGCCCTATCGTCAGATGAGGCTTAAATGCTCGCTTTTCTTTTGGGAAGCCGAATCGTCCCATCGCTAATTCAACTTCATTTGCTAACTTGGCAACCTCTTCTTTTCCTTTTTGGATACCAGTCCAGATAACGCTCGGCTTACGGATGCTTGGAAAAGCACCTATCCCTGTTAGGCTTATTGTAAATGGAGAGTATCTTTTAGCGATGTCCTGAATTGCATTTCCTATTGACTCCAACATAGAAACTTTTGTATCTCCGAGAAACTTCAATGTTAAATGGACATTGCCATATTTTACCCATCTGACGTCTGGCATCAAATCCTTTAAGCTGTCCTGAAGTTTTTTAAGGTTATTGTTAATCTCTTCTGTAAGTTCAATAGCTATGAAAGCCCTTATAACCTCGTCTGATCCCTTTTTCATAGAATTTCCTTTTATACTTAACTTATGTTAAGTATTATATAATAAAAAACGCACATTGTCAAGCGAAAAGTTATTATTTTAAGGATTAGTTGATTATAACAACGCCTTTTTTTAATATGATGTTAGCGTAGATCGCTTTTTCGCTTGTGGCAACGATGCAGTAGGCATCTTTTGATCTTTCATAAAACTCAAAACGTTCTATTGGGGTTAATTTGACTTGACGACCTTCGGCAGTGCTCAGTATTTTGCAAAATTCTTCCCATATAGGCGGTTCGGGAGCGTTTGGATCTACAACTTTCATCACAACTGCATGGTCTTCTACGAATGTATCCAATGGGAAAAATTGCATGATTGCCTTTAATATAGTGCAAACATCTATTCCATCAGCCCTGACAAGTCTTTGAGCGTTTGTATCTGCTGGAAAGTTGCCATCAGCTATGACGATCTCGTCGCCATGTCCCATATTCATAAGTGCGTGCATTAAATCAGGCGATATTACAGGCGGAATCCCTTTTAACATCTTTTTTCTCCTCAATTAATATCATATTCCTTAACCTTGCGGAAAAGCGTTCTAAGACCCATATTCAATATCTTTGCAGCAAGGGCTTTGTTATTATTTGTATATCTTAACGTTTCTGCGATGAGTTCTCTTTCAGCATCTCTGACGGACATTCCAACGTGGATATTAACTTGCCATTTATCATCGCCAGAGCGTCTTATGTATTTTGGCAAATCATTTACTCCCAAAATTGACCCTTTAGCCATGATCGCCATACCTTCTATACAATTTTTTAACTCTCGGACATTTCCGGGCCAATCATATTCTATTAAAAACTGCATCGCTTGATCTGTTATCCCTTTAACTTTTACATTATTAAGTCTCGCAGATTGTTTTATAAAGGTTTCAACGAGTAAAGGTATATCCTCCTTTCTTTGCCGTAGAGGTGGAAGATCAATGGTCACTCCTCGCAATCTATAATACAAATCCTCTCTAAATTTGCCATCTTCAATGGCTTTTTCAAGATTTTTGTTTGTGGCAGCGATCAATCTGACATCAACGGAGATAGTCTCTATGCCTCCAACCCTTTCAAATTCTTTATCTTCCAAGACTCTGAGAAGTTTAACTTGTGTGTATGGGCTTATGTCAGATATTTCATTGAGGAAAAGTGTTCCGCCGTTGGCAAGTTCAAAACGACCTTTCTTCTGTTTAACAGCGGAAGTAAATGCCCCTCGTTCATGTCCGAAAAGTTCGCTTTCCATAATAGTTTCTGGCAATGCTGCGCAACTTAACTCTATAAAAGGTTTGTCTTTGCGTGGACTATTATGATGTATTGCACGGGCGACGAGATTTTTTCCTGTGCCAGTTTCTCCTGTAATCAAGACCGTAGTCATAGCAGGGGCAACTCTGATTATGGTCTCATAGACTTTTCGCATTTTTTCAGAGTTCCCAACAAAGCCCATCAAACCGTATTTGCTATCTAATGGATGGGGATTTTCTATGCTATCGGCGAGGATAATGCGGTCTTTTAATGCTTCTCCAACGGAAATTTTCAGTTTTTCAATATTTATTGGCTTAATCTGTAAATCAGTCGCACCTGCTTTTATAGCTCGGATTGTCAATTCTATATTCTCTGAATTGGCAACCATTATAACGCCTGTTTCAGGGTATCTCTCTTTGGCTATGCTCAGCAATCGCATGCCATCTATTTCTGGAGTTTTGATAGCAGTTATGACAAGATCAACTCTCTTTTTATCCAGAAAGTTTAAAGCCCCTTCTTCGTTATCCACGTGAATAATATTGTATCCTTCTTCCGAAAGGGCATCCACTATTGATTCTCCGATGTCCTCGTCATCATCAACCACAAGAATAGTTTTTAATGCAGTTTGTCCCATTTTTTAGAATCTCAGTAGAATGCTTTGCGAAGGTTAAAAAGGTTAGAAGGATTATTGAAAAAGCGTCTCTTGCCTTATATTTTATATTATCTTTACGATTTAAGTATACATTAGAAATGCCGATCTTGTCAAGATTTCATAAGCCGACTGAGCACAACTGAGTAGCAAATCCTATTTATTTTATAACCCTTCATATTTCATTATGGATATATTATATTTGAGTTTGCAGGGATAATTAGTGGTTTAGGACCATCAGGTGGAAACTTCTCTGCCCATTGCTTTGGATCATAGTCCCTTTTCACAAAACAAGAATAATGAGCAGGAACTACTGTTTTTAGTCCAATTCTCTGAGCCATTTTAATACTGCCGTCAATAAACGGAAATTCCCCTTCGGTCGGATGATTCGTTATGAAACCAATGTCAGGATGTAAATCTGCAACAGCTTTTATCAGGTCATCGTTATCAGCAAAAGTGTTGATCTCATCTCCTGAGAAGTAAAGCCTTATGCCATCAGCATCAACAACATATCCAAGATGAGTTACATCAGGCTTCCCTATACCAGCTTTTGGATCGCCTTCGGGAGGCTTGGCATAAACTGCATAAGCGGTCATTGTGCCTATCTCTGTTGATTCTCCTGCACTGATCGTTACTGTGTTTGATTCTTTTATTTCGGTCTGTTCAAGTATCTGTTTTATACTTTCCTTAGGTCCGACGTAGATTGCACCGGGCCAATATTTATTGATCCTTTCCAGAGTTTCGGAACATGTATGGTCGCCGTGTGCGTGTGTTAACAGGACATAGTTTATCGGCAATTGAGATTCATCAAGCGGTGGTTCTGTATGGACAAATACTTCTGGTGGACGTTTGTGCGGAAAATACGGATCAATTAATACTATTGTGCTATGTGAATCTTTAATTGCATAGCTGTTTTGCTCAAACCAATGGATACCAACATGCCCTTTTGGGACTTGAAGTTTTACTAATTCGTGCATTGTTTTACTCCTCTCTATCTAGCGATTCCGGGTCCAAAATACTTTCGTCCAAATGGCAATCCAAATGGCTCCTCAAAAGGACGAAATGGCACCATATCAGCGATCTTTTGAAGCTCAGATAATATCTCCTCTGATAATGGTCCTGCGTTGACAGATTTGACGTTTTGCTCTACTTCTTCAACTGACCTTGCCCCCATAAGTATCGTAGAGACAATGGGATTTGATAGAACCATACGGATACCTGCTTCTGGAAGTGAAAGGTTTATCTCATCTAAATAAGCATAGAGACGTTTATACTGATTTTGCCGTGGTGGACTTAACCACCATGCCCCTGTCTCTATCTCGGGATATTTGCGTGAAAGCGCCCCTTGTTGCAGTGGCGAACCGATGATAACTCCCATATTTTGCTTCTTTGCTTCTGGAAATATTGCTATCTCTGCCTCTCTCCAAAGCAGACTATAATTAAATGCGGTAAGGACAACATCATAATTTCCCGTTGCCATTATATGGGGCAATTGATATGCAGTAGTTCCGCCTAACCCGGTAAATCTTATTATTTTTTGCCCTTTTAATTCCTCAAGCAACTCCAAGACAGGACCATAAAAGTTATCATAATCCGTCCACCAATCATATTGTCCGGGGCGATCTGGCTCGTGGATCATTAAAATATCTATGTAATCCGTTTTGAGAAGTCTAAGGCTTTCGTCAACTGAACGACGTAAGGCGTCTTTGTCTTTGGGATTAAAAGGTTGTGGTCTTCCGCCAAGTTTCGTTGATAAATAATATGAGTTCCTGGGTATTCCTTCAAGGGCAATGCCTAATACTTCTTCGCTATCTGCATAAGTCGGGGCTGAATCTAAATAATTGACGCCAAGTTCCAATGCTCGTCGTATGGCTTTACAGGCTTCATCTCGTCCTTTTCCGCCGACGCTTGATATGAATAGCCCTCCCATACCTAAAAGGCTTACTTCAAGATTAGTGCGACCAAGAATTCGTTTTTCCATATATATTTTCCTCAATTTTTACCTTAGAAGATCAAACGGTTTAGAAGCGTCAGTCTTAAAAGGTAGATTAACCTTCTTTCCTGTCTTTGCAGACTCATAAGCAGCAAATATCATCTCTAATACTACTCTGCCATCCTCTCCTGTTTCCATTGGCTCTTTATCGTTCTTCACGCAATCAACGAAATGTTCCATCTCTTGCGGGAAGCCATAATTCCATGCCTCCTCGTATATAGTGAAAGACCATCCTTTTGTTGAACCAGCTTTCTCCACAGCATATCCATAACCGACATCGCTATAAGTCAAAATTGAATTTCCCATAAGCAAGTTAGCATAAGCGACGCCCTCTGAACCATAGACTTCTGCTCTATCGTCCATACCGCCTTTTTTTGCCCAACTTTCTTCTGCAAGACACGTAACCTCATTGGCAAACCTTACGATGACAAGGCTATTATCATCACCTTTTGTTTTATCTTTATGGACATAAGTCCCCATATCTGCATAAACGCTTTCAACTTCTGGCTTTCCGAGTATCCATCTGAAAAATTCAAAGGCATGGCAACCCATATCAAGCACTACACCACCACCCGATAACTCAACATCCCAAAACCAAGGAGAATGTGGTCCGTCGTGTTTTTCGCTTTGCTTGACCATATATACTTTGCCAAGCGCCCCCTCATCAACTAACTGCTTTAACCTGACATATTTTGGCGTAAAACACAATTCTTCTGCATACATCAGTTTCACTTTTTCCTTTTTGCATGTCTCTATCATCAAATCCGCTTCTTTAAGGTTCATACAGAGAGGTTTTTCACAGACAACATGCTTTCCAGCTTTTGCGGAATCAACGGTAATTTGGGCATGTAGATAATTTGGAGCGCCAATTATGACCATATCAAGCTCGTCCATCTCTAACATCTTTTTATAATCTGTAAAATAATGAGGGATATTATGATGTTTGGCGAATGTCTTGACATGTTCTTCTGTCTTTGATGCTACCGCTATGATCTCTGCATCTGGGACTCGTTTAAGCGACTCAGCATGAATTGTGCTAACAAACTGAGAACCAACCAAACCAACTTTAACTTTTTTCATATAAGAATACCTCCC
>DTPJ01000551.1 GCA_011334435.1 Candidatus Poribacteria bacterium
CCATCGAGTTAGTTATCCCCACCCGCCCAGCTCCGGCGGCACCGGTCGCAGGGAACGCCTGCTCCCTCGCAGGCGCTGGCCAGACCCAGGCTCCCCACCGCCTGCGTGCCGCCTCCGCTACCCTTTTGTCACCCTTAGATAGCAGAATCCGGTAGAAAGCTATAAAGATCCAAGCTTAATCCAGTCTCATTCACTATCCCTAATTTATCCTGAAGGCTTTGGAAGAACTCGACTATCTCCAGTTCCCTGTTTTCCATTTTCCTTCCTTTCACCACCTCGTTTCCGCTGTCATTTACCGGCTTCTTTTTGTGGCTGCTTCTGTTTCCAAAAGATTAGCACGGGAGGTTAGCTTTTCATTGAATCAAATATTTTACACTACCATAGCGCCTTAATAGTCACATTAATTTTAAGCATGGGCCAGACGCTCTGCAGTATGCTTGTCTGTAACTAAAACATTGATCCAATTGCCCCGCAATGCGCCTAGGATAGCTTGATACTTTCTGTCCCCTCCCGCAACGCCGATTGAAAGACGTACTCTCCTAAGTTGTTCCAAGTTCATTGATACAACCTTGTTGCTAAAAGGAGTTTTGACAAGTTTGCCATTAATATCAAAGAAGCGAAGCAAAATATCGCCAACGGCGCCACACTTAATAAGAGAATCTTGCTCTTCCAAAGAAAAAATATTTCCACTCAAGGTTAACAATTTGGATGGTTTAATAGAACCAATCCCAACTAGTGCAATTGTAATCTGGTCAAATAATTGCATTGTCTGCTGAACATATGGATCTTCTAATAACACCCGAAGTGCGGATTCAGAACCCACAATAGCTGGGGCTGGCAAAAACCAAGGAGTTGCGTTAAGCAGGCTCGAAAGACGTCCTATCAGTCTATTTGCATGTATTTCGGCAGAAGGATTACCAATACTTCCTAAAATCTGTACAACTTGAATACCGGTTTTGCCTGGTACCTGATGCATTGCCTCTACCAGGGCTAATAAAGTCTCGCTCCATGAGGAAATTCCCACGACATCGTTGTTTTTGATCACGCTCTCGAAATAAAATGCAGCAGCAGAACCTATTTCTCGCTGAATGAGAACTTCATCAGGGCTTTCGCAGTCTACCACAATTGCATTTTTAAGGTTATATTTGTGTATGAGTTCCTCTTCGATTTCGATATTTACCCCCCTTGGCACGCTTAAAAAAATACGAACTAATCCTTCCTCTTTTGCGTTTCTTAGTAAACGCGAAACAGTAGCCTGAGAGAGGCAAAGGCGATTTGCTATCTCACTTTGGCTCATATTGAATTGATAGTACATCCTAGCAACTTTGGCCATCAGCCGTAACTTATTTATTTGAGCCATACTCTTATCCAAATTTTCATAATATGCGCATAGTTTATCTTAATTTATCATAGTTTATCTTAATTTATTTTACCCGCCAAAGGTAAAAATGCGTATTCATTCAAATTTGAATATTTATTCACATCTATTGATTTGCCCTCAAAAAGCCCATACCCTCTTTTTAACAAAAAAGAAAAATTTAAAAGAAAAGAATAAAAAAGATGGGAGGAAAATCAATGGGGAATAAGCCCAAAATTGGTATCTTGCCAATTGCGAAACTAAACCACCAAAAAGATGAAATATACCAATTCGCACAATATTACTCTGAAAAGCTCTCAAATGAACAGACGGTAGAGTTTGAAATGGAACCCGTTTTATTCGATGAAAAGGAAATAGTCGCTAGCGCAAAAAAAATGGAAACGGAAAAAGACGTTGATGCAGTCCTTTTTATAGTTGGTACGTGGATTTTTTCCTCGAATGTTATTTCCGCAGTAAATGATTTACACGTTCCTTTTATCCTTTATGGACTTTCTGACAGGATTGCAAACGGAAACTTAGGCGCTTCATTACAAATCAAATACGTGTTGCAAGAAATGAAAAAAAATTTTCTCTTTCTCGTAGGGAAAATGAGGGATGAGGAAAATTATTCACTTCTCCTTAAGTATCTTAGAGCTGCCTGGGTAAGAAAGGTCTTGCGCAATAAAAGACTAGCAACTATTGGTGGCAAATGCATGATGATGTATCAAACTCAAGTAAATGAGTTTTCTTGGAAATCAGTATTTGGAATTGACTTTCCCCAATATGATGCAGTTCAAGTTTTTAAGGAGATGGATAATGTAAACGATGAGGAAGCAAAAAGAATAGAAAAGGAATTCCTCGAAAAAATTGATAAAGTGCATTGGGAGCTCCCTAATGGAGAGAAGATATTTGAAGACGCTATTTTTAAGCAAGCAAAATTATATTTGGCCTTTTTAAGAATGAAAAATCTCTATGATATTGACCTATTTGCCAATAAATGCATGCCAGAAATGTCTGCAATTCCCTATGGTTTTGGATATGCAGCATGTATAGCAACTTGCATGTTAAATGAAGCGGGCATAGTAACGGCTTGTGAAGCCGATGTACCCGCTGCTTTATCAATGTATATATTGAATCTTTTAACAGGAAACAAGGTATTTTTTGCCGATATCGGTAGAGTCAATAAAAAAGACAAACGAATAACATTTTTTAACTGCGGAACCGCTCCAATATCTATGGCCGATAGAAAAAAGGGGGTTGAACTCTGGCCAATTCCAGGAAACATTGCAGACGAGGCTTTACCAAAGGAATATTACATTGGAAAAATGAAGGGTGCTTCAATTAATTTTACCCTTCCAGAGGGCAGAGATGTCACCCTGCTTCGCATTGGTGGTAATGACGATACTCTTCGGTTTCATGTTGCTAAAGCAAAAACGTGTGCCCGAGAGGTTGAGCCTGACGAGTTGTTTGGTCAACGTTGGCCAGGCTTCGGTCTTCAGTTTGAAGGTGATTTAGAAAGATTCCTTTGGAATACAACGGGGCACCATTATTCAATTGTCTTCGGTGATTGGGTAAAGGAATTAGAATTTTTAGCCAGTCTTTATGGAATAAAGTTTGTTTTCGACGCTTAATTTGAAGGAAGGTTTTTATTGAAATCATAATGAGGAGGGAGGGTTATGTAAGTAAAAAACATTAAAAAGAGGGCCTGTGAGGTTCAATCTAAAAATGCATAAAAATGAAGGGAGGATTAAAATGAAAAAGGTACTTAGTTGGGTAATTACTATATTTTTGGTTGCTTCTTTGACTTTAGCTATTGGCTGTACAAAAGCTAATGTAACACCAACTACGCCATCCTCAACACCAACTACCCAATCTCCGGTTGCAACCCAGACTTCTCCCACCCCGTCCCCGACTCCCACCGAATTTAATCCTGATACAAACCCCGACAAGATCTCTTATGACCAGCTTGAAGCCAAATTTGGACCTGTTCCTTCGCCTACTCCTGGCATTACCATTGGGGCAGTTTTCAAAAATCTTGCTAATGAGTTCTGGGTTGCCCTTGAACAGGGATACCAAAACAAAGCAAAAGAATACGGGATCCAGGTTGATTGTCAAGCAACTCGGAGCGAAACCGACCTTGACGCACAGTTGTCCATCTTAGAAACAATGATTGGAAAGGGCTACAAAGGTTACTTGCTGTCACCATTGTCTAATGAAAATCTCAATTCAGCGGTTGCAAAGATCAAAGCTACCGGCTTGCCTATTGTCAATGTAAACTGTGAGTTTATAGCGGATGCTGATGTATTCGTCGGCAGTATGCAGCTTGATATAGGGAGATTAGCAGGGGAATACATTGGTCAGAAACTTGGCGGGAAAGGCAAAGTTGCCATTATTGAAGGTGTGCCAGGATCTTACACTTCTACATGCCGCGTTTCAGGGTTTAAGGAGGTTATTCAGGCGAAATATCCGGGTATTGAAATAGTTGCTAGCCAGCCTGCCGATTACGAGCGCGAAAAAGGTATGAACGTGGCTATGAATATTCTTACTGCCCATCCAGATTTGGATGCGATCTACGGATGTAATGATAATATGGCTTTAGGAGCCGTGGAAGCTCTACGTACAGTGGGTAAACTTGGTAAAGTCCTAGTTATCGGAATCGATGGCACGAAGCAAGCATATGAATCTATAGCTAAAGGCGAATTAACAGGAACAATAGACCAGTTCCCAATGAAAACAGGGGAGATTGCAATGGAAGTATTGCTGCGGTTACTTGGGGGCCAACATATCCCGCGAGTTGTATCTACGCCTATAAAGATGATCGATTCCTCAAATTACCAAGAATACATGCCCAAGTAGTTTCACTTATGCCCCTCCTGGAGATTAACCTCTCCAGGAGGGGCAAGTTAAAAAACTCTCTAAAAATTATAAATCATTTTATGGCACAGAAAATTAAAGATGAATGACAAAGAAATTATTTTGAAATTAGAGAATATATCAAAGACTTTTTATGGAACTCACGCCTTAACAAATGTGAATTTTGAGGTTCGAAAAGGCGAAATACATGCACTTTTAGGGGAGAATGGAGCAGGAAAATCAACCTTATTGAATATCTTATCAGGAGCATTCCCATCGGATAGTGGGGATATTTATCTTTGTGGGAAAAAAATAAATATAAAAACTCCATTAGAAGCAAAGAAATTGGGTATCAACAAGGTAAGTCAAGAATTGCAATTAATTCCTGAATTATCGGTCGGACAAAATATTTGCTTAGGAAGTGAACCGATGAGCAAGCTTTTAAAAACAATTCATTGGAGCAAATTACATCAGCAGGCAAATAGAATTCTTTCCATGCTTGGAGCAGACTTTGAGAGCAGAGACCCTGTGAGCGGATTGAGCACCGCCCAAATGCAAATAGTCGAAATTGCAAAAGCTCTAAAGGAGAAATCTGTTGTACTAGCGTTGGACGAACCTACTTCAAGTTTGACCTTTGTTGAAATAGAGAGATTATTTAAAATCCTCAAGGAATTAAGAAATTCAGGAACTGCGATTATATATGTAACCCATCGTCTTGATGAAGTATTTGAAATAGCTGATAGGGTTACTGTTTTGCGTGATGGAAAATACATGGGAACTTTTAATGTAAAAGAAGTCAGCAAATCCTTTTTAATAAAACTGATGGTTGGAAGGGAAATAGCTGAAGAAATAAGACCAACTCTAAAGAAAAATATTGGAGAAGTCATTTTAGAGGTAAGAGATGTTCCGAGTAAAGGGAATTTTAAAGCGAGTTTTTATTTACGCAAAGGAGAGATTCTCGGTTTTGCAGGATTAGTTGGGGCCGGAAGAACAGAATTAATTCGAAAAATTTTTGGCGCTGATTTCAGGAAAGGAGGAATCATTTTTCTAAGAAATAAGAAAATAAAAATTAAAAGCCCCAGAGATGCAGTAAGAAACGGAATTGCATTTCTACCGGAGGATCGTAAGCGACAAGGTTTTGTTCCACTCTTAACCAACTGCTCGAATATATGTTTGCCCCAATTACCAAGTTTAAGTTTGTTTGGAATAATGAGGCGAAATAAAATGGCAAAAAGAGCTTTTGAAGTCATAAATGCCCTAAGAATTGTTCCTCCGGATATTGAAAAACCAACCCGAGACCTGAGTGGAGGGAATCAACAGAAAGTCGTGCTTGGAAAATGGTTGAGCCCCAAATATCAAATAATGATATTTGATGAACCTACAAGGGGTATCGATGTGGGCGCCAAGGCCGAAATTCATAAATTGATGCACGATTTAGCATCAGAAGGCCGCTCCATAATAATGATTTCATCTGAACTTTCCGAAATATTATTGATGAGCGACAGGATTATTGTAATGCGAGAAGGGAAAATCATGGGTGAATTGATGAGAGAAGAAGCATCTGAAGAAAAACTTCTCAAGTTGGCTATGGGGGTTGCTTAATGAATAGATCAATTTCTTCAATTTTTAATGAAAGCCAGTTTAAGTCTTTTGTTGTGGCTCTTTATAGGCGTTGGTCTAGGTATCTCGGAATTATACTCAGCTTGGTCCTAATTTCAGCTATTTTTTCTTTATTGACACCAATATATCTAACCGGGCAAAACTTGATTAACATAGCTCAACAAGCAGTAATTAATTCAATTGTAGCATTAGGAATGACAGTGGTAATTATCTCTGGAGGGATCGATCTATCTGTGGGCTCAATCGTTGCTTTAACTTCACTAATTGTTGCCCAAAATATGGCTGAAAAATCTATTCCCTCTGCATTGCTTATCGGAATTGCGGTGGGAATAATCTGTGGCTTGATTAATGGAGGCTTAATTAGTTATTTAAAACTGCAGCCTTTTTTGGTGACTTTAGGTACAATGAGCCTTTACAGGGGTTTAGCATTAATTTTTTGCAACGGTTTGCCAATTCGTAACATTCCTTCTGCTTTCCTCGTCGGTATGAACGCCCTAAACAATTCTTTTCCCATACCTGTGATCATTATGTTCGCATTTTCATTATTGATTGGATTTTTAATGCGTAAAACCGTAATCGGTGAATACATTTTTGCTATCGGAGGGAATGAAGAAGCCACGAGATTATCAGGTATCAGAGTAAACGAAATAAAAGTATTAGGTTATGTTATTTCTGCAATTGCCTGTACAATTGCGGGGATTATTTTTATTTCCAGATTAGGGGTTGCTGACCCACAAGCAGGAATAGGTTATGAGCTCGAGGCTATTGCAGCGGCTGCGGTTGGAGGAGCAAGCCTAAGCGGCGGGAAAGGCAGCATTCTTGGAACAATAATCGGGGCCCTGCTATTAAGCGCGATTCGCAATGGCCTGACCTTACTAAATGTTCAAGCATTTTACCAATATGTTGCAGTAGGAATAATTATTATTATCGCCATCTCTATAGACAGGTTTAGCCGAAAAGCATAATTTTCCGGAATGTTTGCACTTTAGTAAAAATGAAAAGAGAAATCAAAGGAGTACATAGAATCGATGAAATTTTATTCCGAAATTAACTCGCCAAAAAAGAAAATAGACGTGAGCCTGATAAAAAATTTAGAATGGAAATCCATTCAATATCGCAAAACGATTTTGTCAATAATTAAGAGTGCTAATTCTGGTCATATAGGAGGAAGCCTATCTTGCATTGATATCTTGAACGTCCTTTACAACCATGTTTTGAATGTTTCTCCATTGAATATACATGATCAAAATAGAGACAGATATATCCATAGCAAAGGACACTCAGTAGAGGCATTATACACGGTCCTTGCGGATAAAGGATTTTTTCCTGAGGAAGAGCTTAAAACAGTATGTCAATATGGATCTTACTTAATCGGCCACCCCACTCGAAAAATTAACGGAATTGAACACAATACGGGAGCACTTGGCCATGGATTATCGGTTGCCGTAGGTCTTGCCTTGGCTGGAAAAATTGACCAGCGTAATTATCGAGTCTTTGTTTTATTAGGGGACGGTGAATTAGAAGAGGGTTCGAACTGGGAAGCTTCAATGAGCGCTTCATTTTATAGCCTTGATAACTTAGTTGTCATTATTGATCGGAATATGCTTCAGATTACCGGACCGACAGACGCAATTACTAAATTAGAACCCCTCCAGGACAAATTTATTTCCTTTGGCTACGCTGTTAGAGCCGTTGAAGGTCATAATATTCCTGAATTAATTCAGGTGTTTAGCGAACTTCCCTTTGAAGAAGGGAAACCAAGTTTGATCATTGCAAAAACCACCAAGGGAAAGGGAGTCAGTTTTATGGAAAACGACCCAGATTGGCACCACCGTGTTCCAGGCGATAAAGAATTACTTGCTGCGATGAACGAGCTTCGAAACGCAGAAAAAGAATGGAAGATGCGCTATGAGCATTGGTAAAGCAAATTTGGAAATTTTTGCCGATGTTTTAATGGAACTTGCTCAATTTGACAAAGATATTATCGTTGTTACAGGAGATTCTAGGAAATCCGCAAGATTGGAGCGTTTTGCTGAAAAATACCCGAAACAAATAGTTGAGGTTGGAATCGCTGAACAGAATTTAGTAGGGATCTCTGCCGGGTTAGCTTCAGCGGGAAAGAAAGTTTTTGCAGTTTCTCCTGCCTGTTTTTTAACCTCCAGAGCATTGGAACAAATAAAAAATGATGTGGCTTATTCAGACTATCCAGTTAAGTTGATAGGAATTAGTGCTGGAGTTAGTTATGGGCCATTGGGATCAACTCACCATTCTTTGCACGACATCGCTGCGTTACAGGCAATTAATAATGTTGACATTGTGGTTCCAGCAGATAACTTCGAAACTAGGGAGATAATAAAAGCGTGCATCAATTACCCGCGGCCAATTTATGTTCGCCTAGGTAGAAATCCTGTTGAAGACATACATGCCTTAGGAACAAAATTTGAGATCGGCAAAGCGATTTCCCTAATGAGAGGAAAAGATGTCACTTTTGTTGCCTCTGGGGAAACAGTTTCGATTGCGGTTAGAGCAAGTCAAATTTTAATGAGTCAAGGTATCTCATGTGGAGTTATTAGTGTGCACACAATAAAACCATTTGATGAAATTACAATCTTAAATGCAGCTCGTGAGACGCAAGTTCTTATAACTGTAGAAGAACATAGCATTTATGGCGGGTTAGGCAGTCTTTGCGCTTCCTTTTTGCTTCAAAGAGGTGTTAAACCCAGTTTTAAGATAGTAGGAATTCCTGATGAATATATCGTCACGGGAACTCAGGAAGAAATTTTTAGGCATTATGGTATTACAGCACAGGGTCTTGCTAAAACTGCAGTTGAACTCTTAAGAAAGGAAGATTAACCCTGTGAATAAAATTCTTGCGATTGATCAAAGTACATCAGGAACGAAAGCGCTTATTTTCAACGAAAAAGGAAAATTATTGGACAAAACCTTTATTCCTCATCAACAAATATACCCTCAACCTGGTTGGGTAGAGCATGATGCAGAAGAGATATACCTCAATACCATCCAGGCAGTTCGAGAAGTATTATCTCGAAACCACCAGCATTTGGGTCAGTTACTTTGCGTGTCTATTACAAACCAACGAGAAACTGTTGTTGTATTTGATCGCTTAACCGGCAAACCTCTTCATAATGCCTTGGTATGGCAGTGCAGACGTGGTACCCAAATTTGTGAAAAGCTAATCCAAGCAGGATTCGAAAATTTGATTCATAAAAAAACGGGGTTAAAAATTGATACTTATTTCTCTGCGCCTAAGCTTGCATGGCTAATAAACACTTACCCCGAAATTTACGAAAGACTTGCAAAAGGAAGTGCTTTAATTGGTAATATTGATACTTATTTGATTTATCGTCTAACTAAAGGAAAAACATTCGCTACAGACTATACGAACGCAAGCCGAACACTTCTTTTTAATATTCGCAACCTCGAGTGGGACTCGGAATTATGTTCAGTTTTTGGAGTTCCAATCCAATCTTTACCTGAAATCCGCGAAAGCGGTGCAAAATATGGAGAAACCACCTTTGAAGGGTTGTTGGAGAAACCACTTCCTATTTGTGGGGTAATTGGCGATTCTCAAGCTGCATTATTTGGCCAGCGTTGTTTTGCACCCGGGGAAGCGAAGATTACGTTTGGATCTGGGACTTCTATTCTTTTAAATATAGGTGAACAAGTTAAATATTCTCCAAATGGTATTGTTACGACTATCGGATGGGTTTACAATAAGCAGCCTGTTTACGCTTATGAAGGAATCATTAATTATACCGGGGCCACCGTTGCGTGGTTAAAAGATCAGTTACAGCTTATTAGCTCACCTGAAGAAACTGAAATTTTAGCTTTGGCTTCTAATGATAACGGAGGAGTTTATTTTGTACCAGCTTTTGTCGGTCTAGGTGCTCCGTATTGGCGACCTAATGCCCGAGCAGCCATTGTTGGATTAACACCTTCCAGCTCAAAAAAACATGTAGTGAGAGCAGCTTTGGAGTCAATTGCTTTCCTGGTAAACGATGTATTGAGAGTCATGGCTCAAGACGCAAGAGTAAGCCTGAAGCATGTATATGCAGATGGTGGTGCTGCAAAAAACCGTTTTCTGATGCAGTTCGTATCGGATATTACAAACCTAAAAGTTTTCGCTTCCCTCAATCCTGATCTCTCTGGCTTAGGCGCAGCTTTGTTTGGGGCCTTAGGAATGGGTATATTCGCCTCAATAGACTCTTTGTACCAAATTCCAACTTCCTATACTACATATAATCCTTCTATGGAAGTTTCCCTGGTAGATGCATTAATAAAAGGCTGGAAAAGAGCTCTTTATCAGGTTTTGGCTGTAGAAGAAAAATGATGCAACGGTAATACATCCCATCTTCTTCAAATTGATTCTAAATAACGGCAACACCCTTCAGTTTTCTGATAATATTATTCAACTTGAAAAAAATGATTCCCCAATGCACCTTCATAGTGTACTTTGATTTGTGTCAGGCCCCAAAAACCATTAGCCTCCTACTGATCGAACCAAACCCCAACCAACCAGGAGGCGGTTTCTATGAAAGCACAATACCAAAAACTGATAAAGGAGTTGGGTCTTTAAAGCCCTATTGCGGAAGCTGGTGGAGAAGGAGATTCTGGAAAGGAGGAGAGAAAGGCCTATCCGGAGGAGCAGGAGGTCAGGGGGAAGAAAATTTGCC
>DTPJ01000811.1 GCA_011334435.1 Candidatus Poribacteria bacterium
CAATCCATAAATTGCATAAAATTATTTTGATTTTCCATTCAATAATTGAAAAATAAGGAATAAGTGCTATGAAAAAGCTAATAGCAATTGTAGATGATGAGGAAGATATACTTAACCTTGTGAGTTTACATTTGACCAGAGCAGGTTATAATACAGAAAATTTTATTGATTCTAGTAGCTTTTTTAGCTTTTTAGAGCAAAATTTGCCCGATTTAGTTATACTTGATCTAATGTTGCCTGATGCAGATGGTTTTGAGGTATGTAAGCATCTTAAAAAAGATGAGAAATTAGCTAATATTCCAATAATTATGCTAACTGCAAGAGATGAAGAGTCTGATAAAGTTTTGGGATTGGAGTTGGGTGCTGATGATTATGTTACAAAACCTTTTTCTGCCAGAGAGCTTGTTGCAAGGGTCAAAGCAGTTTTAAGGCGACAAGGCACAAAAGAACCTGAATTAAAAACAGATATAATTAAAATTAAAGATACGATTGTCATGGATTTAAATAAGTATGAAGTCTTTGTAAATGGCAAAAAAATTGATCTGACACCGACAGAATTTAAAATAATGCAACTTTTAGCATCAAGGAAGGGCTGGGTATTTTCAAGAAATCAAATCCTTGATTATCTTTGGAAAGAAGAAAAGTATGTCCTAGATAGAACTATTGATGTTCATATCAGAAATCTGAGAGAGAAACTTGGCGAATCGGCAAAATTTATCAAAAGCGTAAGAGGCATAGGATATAAATTGGAGGAATGGTAATTCGTGTTTTTGAGAATTTTACTCAGCCATTTAATTCTTGCCTTAATGATTATCAGCTTATTATTTGTTTTCATTTATAACTCAATAGAAATAAGCGATAAAGACCCATTCCGACTTTTATTAGGATTTCTTTTATTTTCCTTTATTATAGCAATATGGATTTCGGCGTTACTTTATAGAAATCTAACAAATCCATTGAGAGAAATAGCTAATATCGCTCAAAGAACGGCGCCAGAAGATTTCAAAATTGAAATAAAAGCAAAGTCAAGCAAAGAGATAGATTATTTAATCTCCGCTTTAAACTATATGCTAAGTAGGATAAAAGATTATACCAATAAGTTAGCTGATCAAAATACAGAATTAAACGATGCTTTTTCCGCTATGGAAGAGGGTTTAGTCGTCCTTGATTCAAGCGGAAAAATTGTTATTGCTAATGAAGGGTTCAAAAGATACACCCAATCAGCATCTCCAGAAAATCGGTTCTATTGGGAAGTTATAAGAAGCAATGAGTTTGATGAAATGGTAAAAAATATCATAGCAAATAAATCTAAAGAATTGAGGGAAATAACACTAAACGACAAAATCCTTAATTGCAACGGCATTTATCTGAAATCTAAAAATGAAATTCTGTTGACATTTAGCAATATAACTGAGATCAAAAATGTAGAAAACATAAAAAGAGATTTTGTAACAAATCTATCTCATGAACTCCGAACACCCCTTACATCAATAAAAGGATATGCAGAGACATTAGAAGACTTAGTTGATGACGAAGGCAAAAGATACCTTGATATTATAATAAGAAATACTGAAAGGCTTAATAACGTCGTCAAGGATTTGCTTATATTATCAGAATTAGAGGAATTAAAAGAGCTAAATATAGAGCAAGTTGACCTTCGTCTTTTAATAGAAGACGTAATAAAAATTTTTGACCAGAAAATAAAAGATAAAGGGCTTAAAATCAAATTTGCGATAAAGGGAGATTTACCAAAGATAGAGGCAGACATATTTAAATTGGAGCAAGTTTTCATAAATATCATAGATAATGCTATTAAATATACAGAAAAAGGCGAAATTAACATATCAGTCAGAGAAAAATCTAACTCAGATAAGGTGATTATAGAAATACAAGATACAGGCATAGGTATCCCTCAAAAAGACCTGTCAAGAATTTTTGAGAGATTTTATGTTGTTGATAAATCTCGTTCCAGAAAAATGGGAGGGACAGGTCTTGGCTTGTCAATTGTAAAACATATTGTCCTTTTACATGGTGGAGAAATAAATGTAGAAAGCACCTATGGGCTTGGGACGAAATTTATTATCACTCTGCCAATAAAACAAAGCAAATGAATAAAGGGTTAAAAGTTAAAGGTTAAAAGTTAAAGGTTGAAGGTTAAAGGTTAAAGGTTGAAGGTTAAAGGTTAAAGGGATTTTGTAGGTGAGTGATATTATGACACAAAAAATTAAATCCGAATCTCTGATACAGCAATTCACAGAATATCTTCTCGTTGAAAAAGGGTTATCATATAATACTATAATATCATATCAAAGAGATTTAGAAGATTTCGCTGAATTTGTAGAGAAAAACTTTGAAAACATGAATATATTAGAAATTGATCATCATCATATAGTCAAATATTTAGCTTATTTGAGCGAAAAGGGATTGTCATCAAGCACTCTGGACAGGCGAATGGATTCTTTGAGGACATTCTATAAATTTATGGTAATTGAAAGATATATAAAAAGTAGCCCCGCCGAAATAATAGAACATATACGATCTTGGAATAAGTTACCAACCGTCCTAAGCATTGCAGAAATTCAAACTTTATTAAATAAACCCGATACGTCAAAACCTCTTGGGCTCAGAGATAAAGCTATACTTGAACTTATGTATGCAAGTGGATTGAGAGTTTCAGAAGTTGTTGAGTTAATTATAAGCGATATAAATGCGGATATTGGGTATATTAGATGTTTAGGCAAAGGCAATAAGGAAAGAGTTGTCCCAGTCGGATCAAAAGCTTTGGAAGCGATAAGAGATTATCTCAAATCAGGTCGCCCTTTGTTAAATCCGAAAGGCGAATGGCTTTTTGTTAATTATAAAGGCGATAAACTGACCAGAGATGGCATTAGACGCATTATTCAAAGTATAGCAAAAGAGGCAGGGATAAATAAGAAAATTTCACCACATACATTGAGACATTGTTTCGCGACACATTTGCTTGAACGAGGGGCGGACCTTAGATCGCTTCAAGAAATGCTTGGTCATGCGAGCATATCAACTACGCAATTATACACTCATGTAAACAGCGAAAGGTTAAAAGAGGTCCACAGCAAGTTTCATCCGAGAGGTTAAGATAAACTTTTTTATTAAAAGAATATTTTCAAGATTTTTCATAAGAATTATTTCAGTTGAGCATTTGTCATGAGTAGCAAACTCGTCAGTTTTTCAGCATTGCCCTCAATCCATATATAAACCAAAGTATCGCCTAAATCATATCCAGAAGGCAACGGATTGCCGAACAAGTCGCTTATATGGACATCTTTTCCAAATGAGAATTTATATTCTGCATGGTTTATCATTGGAGACAATACCGCAACCGCTTTATCTTTGCCTTCAAAGACATAGGCATAGACACCCTCTGCAAGCGTTAGACGTTTGACAAAACTTGTATCTTCAATATGCCAAGCCATATTTGAATAGGCAGAAGCACTTGGATGCAAAAATCCTTCTTCTGTTATTAAAGCTCTATATTGTATCAAAGCATCATCAGGGAAATATGAGTGTGTGTGCATAGAATAGAGAAAAACTTTATTAACTCCTAATCCAAGATGGCTGATGACATATCTGCATAAGGCATCAGAAGAGTCAACAACATCTTCCAAAGAGACATAAGGGATAGTATGATTATAGAAACCAGCACCATTTTTCATCATAGTTGAAAGCCCTTCGGTCATCCAAACAGGTTTTGGGATTGTCCCTAATTTCTCTTTAATAGCATCAAATGCCATATTAAATCCTCTTTCCGAAGCGTCATTAGGATAACCAAGTCCTTCAACTGTGTAATCGTGATAGCAAATTATATCGCAAAAATCTAATCCTCCGCTCTCCAATACGCCATGAGTCCATTCATTCCCACTGAAATTGCCATTTCCAGCAGGTGAAGTCGTCGTATTAAATCCCAAGATGATATTTTTTTCGTCAACTGATTTAGCTACTTTATATGCGGTAGCCATTAGTTTAACGAAATCTTCCATAGGTTTTTCGCTTGTTATATATCCGCCATGTTCGGTTTGTTTTTTCTCATCATAGCCAACGCCCCACCAAGCATGAATCCAAGGTTCATTCCAGACGTCATAAGCGTCTATTATACCTTTGTAACGTTCAGTAACAGTTTTGACATAGTTAGCATAATCATCAAGGTTTTTTGGCTGATAGAATTTATCAAAATATCCGTTATAATCTCTGCGAACGTCTTGATAATAGCTTGCCCATTTAGGGGCAGTTCCTAACTCAGCGAGGATTTTCATACCATATTTTCGGTAGCGATTGATCTCTTTATCATGGAAAATCCATCGTCCCTTCTCTGGTTCAATGTAATACCACATAAGGTAATCGCTTCCTGCATCGTGTAGGCGAGTCCAATTTATGCCAATAGCTTTCGCCATCAAAATATGCCTGACAGTTGAATTGGTATGAATTCCGAAAGGAGAGTTTGGGGCATCTTTCATCCAATAATGCGGACGACGAATACGATGGACAACAATTTCGTTGTAAGTGCTTATCCTTTCACCATTGTTATTTTGGACATGAGCTTCAATCCTAAAAGAACCGTAAGGTCTGTTTGGGAAGACATCATATCTAAATTCGCCGTAGTTGAGAAATCCTTTGCCTATTGGAATATCATCAATCCATTTTTCCTCGCCATAGACATTGACGATCTTTACTTTAAGTTTTGAATTTTTCGCATTGCCACTGACGCAATATCTGATCAGCGGTTTTTCATCGTCAAATTGGACTAATGCAATTGATGTTTCACTTTTCGGGCATGCAAGCGAAACCTCACACGGCAAACTTGACTCATATTCAGTTGCTTCATTTCCAGATTCAACCTGCATTGCATCAAGCCAAATAGTCCCTTTGCCCTCAAGTTTTATGGCATAAGCCTTTCCGAGAATATTTGGAGAGAATGTCAATTTTATTCTTTGCCATCTATCATCGGATTTCAAGGCTATTCTTTCGCTTGCTAAATGATTTTTATCGCAAGCAACCGTAATCTTTCCATCCCAATCGCCTTGTGCATAGACGCTTGCGGTATGCGGACTCATTATATCCTCAATCTTAAATGCAGTTATCCATAAACTCATCTCTGTTTCTGATTTTATCTTTAACGAGGGCGCCCCACTGATGCCAATTTTTTCATCTTCCGAGATAACAACATCGTCAGTATCAGAATTATCTCTATCAAGTGACCATCCGCTTTGAAGCCCTAAGGGAAACCTGCTTATACGCAGTATATTTTTCACCTTAGAATCTTTATAACTCAATTGGGTATCTCTTATTAGTTCATCTTTTGTCAACTCTTGTAAGCTTATTTTAGCGATGTCACAAAATCCTTCACCAATAACAGCGAAATATAGTCCTAACTGCTTTTCAGAAGGCTTTGTTTGATATTTGAATGTGTATTCCTGCCAATACTTTGAAAAACTTCCCTTTTCAATAATGACATATTCATAAGGTTCACTTATTGCACGGATAGCGATGGCTATTGACGCCCTTGATGGATTGCGAAGTTTTAAGGAAAGCTTGTAATAATTGCCTTCAACAGGTCTCGGCAAAGGTTGATTATAAGCAAGCTGACACCAGCCTAATGTGAGTTTTTTAACATTAATTCGCAGAAACTTTGTCCCATTCTCATCTAACGGGGTATATTCTGCGTGTAAACTTGCCCAATTTGAATTATCTGACCACCCATCAGGTAATTTTCCTTTTATTTGAAGGTCTTTTTGTTCGTTTTCAATATTGACCTCTTGTGTCGCATTTCCAAAGTCTGTGTCAACGATCATTTTCGCATTTACACTCATTGAGATTATACAAATAAATGTTAATATGCCCACAAAATACATTTCTACCTCCAATTATTAAAATCTATTCTGAACCAGAAACGGACTTATTTAATCGCAGAATAAGCCTTTCAATCTCTATTTTTTTTCGCTCTGGCGTCACTAACCCTTTTGTCGCTTGCAGATATTCTTTTATCGCAGTTTTGACCTCTTGTTCATCTATTCTATTATTTTTAATAGCTGATCTAACGTTATCAAAAGTTAATTCAACAGCTTTTTTGTCAATGCCTTCAGGCAGGTCAGTTAAAACTTTTTCTTGTGTATTAGATATGATTCGGACAATTAGCCACTCGTTTATTGTCCCGCTTTTAGAATGGATGATCATAGCAATAGCGATAATTATAATGACAATTCCAAATATAGGGATTAAACAGCCTTTCAGACAGCCATATTTTGGTAGGAGATCGCCACTTTGTAATTCCTCATCGTCTTCTTGTATATCTGCTGACTCATCTATCTGTTTCTGATCTTTTTCGTCAATCTTTTCTTCATTTTTTTCATCGGATTCGCTTAATTCCGATTCAGACCTCATATTGCCTTCTTGTGAAAGCGTTTTTTCTTCCCTATCGTCCTGCACTACTAAATCTCCATAATCAGTCTTCTATTGGTAAGATATTATGATGTGTTTATTTATTGATAGGCTAAAAGCACGTTTGAATTTTTGAAGCCATACTAAAAAGCCTTACAATATAATTCTAAATATATAGGTGCGGAATTTTCATCTTTCGCGATAGTGGAATATGCACCTATCAATGCTAATTTTGATGCGGTATCAATTATCGGTAAAGATTCTAATAGAGCCATTTTTTTCTGAATTTTAGGAGACATATTTCGCGTTAGAATGCTTGTTGTAAATGTCCCCAAAGGAGCAAATATTATCGCACCTATTGAAACTTCCCTCCAAGTGTCCGCCCCTGCTAAATATGCAACTCCTCTGCCAAAGACATCACCTAATATCGTCCCTAAAATGATAAGCATGCTTCGTCCATTTTCATAGCTTCCGTTTCTCGTTAAAAGAATGCTTGCAGTTGTGCCTATTGGGGCGCAAGCCATCATAGAGGCAATATAAGGTTTTGTCCTTCCAGGGTCTTTTATATAGACGAAATTAAAGCCGTAATATATGCCCATACAAGTTCCCAACTCTATCATTCGCGTTCGCCCTTTACTGACATCAGTTCGTTTAGCAATTTCATTAAACCCAAACGCACCAATAGGCATACCGATCATCGCTGAACCTGCATAGATACGCATTTGGTCTTTATCATCTACGCTTTCCACGTTGATAATATAGGGAGTTGCGAGTCCATAGGCACAGCCAAGAATACTGCCGAATAGACTTAACTCTACTCCGCCCTCGCTCATACCTCCTCTTCTGGAAAGCCCATATCCTCCCAAAGCCCCCAATGGCGTTGTTAGCATAGGGGTAGCGATATATGCCTTTGTTTTATCTGAATTGAAAATTGCTGGGATAGCAAAACCGTATAAAGTGCCTATTACCGCTCCACCCTGTATTATCTTTGATACCGCAGGACCACTGTCATAATCCTTCGTAGCTAAAAGCGACAGGGCAAATCCACTGAATACACATACCATCTCAGAACCGACGTATTGTCTTGTAAATTTTGCATCTAACAGATATGGTATTCCCCAACCGTATAGCCCTCCTGAATAAATCGTAGCAGTTATCACAAGTGGTATACGTCCTCTCCCCATATCATCTTTGGAAAGCTGGTCTTCGTCTTTCTGTCCACAAATTCCTGAATGTGCGATCAATGGAATTATGATAAGACAGATTAATATAATTTTGATCTTCATGATCCCAACCTTTATTCTATACAGAAGTGTCAATATAACGCAATAATCTCAGTTTTATTAGAGACCTTACCAAGCGTTATCGTCTCTTTTTCTGGATCAAATGAATTCCATTCCTCGCCGTTTACAAGAACTTTCTTTATAGGCTTTTCTTGTGGATGCCTGAATCTGATATTTACTATTTCAGGGGCATTTCTTGTCGGAGGATCAAGTGACATTGTGATCTTATCTTTTGATGTCTCTGATTTTATGCTAAATCCCATCTCGCCAAAGTAGGTCATCGCCTTATCAATCTTAACAAACTTTCCGTCTTCTAACCATTCACGAGGTATTCCCATACCGAGATTTAATTCATTCCCATTTTCATAAATGAACATCATCCTAAACCAATATGTTGATTGTGCCTCATCTGATGGTTTGAACCAAACGCCATTATTTCCTGCTAAATCTGGTAAAGCATGTTCAACGCAGGCACATATATCAGGATAGAATACTGATGTGAACGAGTTAAAATAACTTCTCAAGAAATGCTTGATCTCATCACGCATAATGTATGGCAGTGGACTACATAACAGATTTGATTGCATAGAAAATCCGCCGAGACTGAACCAATCCCTTTCAAAATCTTCAACTGTATAGCCATATCTTTCAGAAATATAAAGATTATCTTCAAAATCCTTCATTATCCAAGTTGCCTCTTGAGAATACGGATCAAGGACTTCAGACCTGATGAGATGGATCGCCCCTTCAAGTGTCTCTCTAATCCAGCCAAAGCCTCTGCCTCTACGATATAATCTTGGCGGATAATGTGGAATAAAAGTCCCATCGCGAAGTTTCACAACAGGGGCAAGAATCATTGATTCTGTAAATCCCCTTCGGATATTATCGCCAAATTCCTCAGCAGAATCTAACAATCTTTTTCCCTCAGGGTGACCTATATCCACTAACGCCTCTGCTGCATTTTTGAATCCCCAATATGTCATCGCGTTAGTTGATAGCCAATACCAGAAGTCCATAACGTCTTCAAGCGACCCTGCTGGCAGAAAACCATACTCTAAAACCTTGTTTCCATTAGCATCAAATTTCTTTGTGGAATTGCTTTCGTCTATCACCCATTGACATGCTTTAACAACGCTTTCAGATATGCGATTTAGCCACTCTTTATCGCGATAATACCAATACTGCTCGCCGATAGCCCATAGCGTCCAACCATGATGCTGATTATAACCTCCGCACTCATAACCGCCTGCCCCATAATATTGACCTTCTTGGCTTGTAAACATGCCCGGCAGACCGACCGTCCCTTGATAATGTATAAGCAATTCTAATCTTTCCTCTGCTTCCTTTTTATATCCTCGTCTGCTGAAATCGCTTATGCACATCATTGACTCATTTGGAAATACTCCGTAAGGGAATGTCCCAACGCGTGAAGCGTATCTATCTGATCCCGGCTCCCTGTCATCAGTTATTAACATGTGTGTCACGTGTGCCTTGTAAAAGTTCGTCAATATCTCATTTGGACATTCTATCTGTGACCCTTGTGCAACTCTCTGCTCCCAAAACTTCTTAACTCTCGGCAATTCGTATTCATAATCAGCATCTTTAAGCATATTGAATTCCTCTTTTTCAATAAGAGTGATAAACGGAATCTTAAAATAGATGCTGTTAGATTGCCCTTTCATCAAGGTTATGTGATATGATAGACCATCAGCGTCATTTACGATTGATCCATTGCCTATAGTATCAATTAAATAACGTAGCCTTCTCGGCTCATAATTTACCGCATATATAAAGCCATTATCCTCTTCAAGAGTTTCTTCTATATCGCACTTTGCCTTTAATTTTAATGTGACGTTCTGCGTTTCATCGCTTATATTCGTTAGAGTTAGCTTCATCAATAAGACTGTCGGATCATCCCCTTGCATCCTTTCACCGCTAAGAATGTCTTGACCAAGCGTAGTTGCAAAGGCTGATTGACTATATGAAATGCCTTCATTTTCCCATACTGCGTGGATTATCGGCAGGTATCCATCTTCTATATATCTTTCTTTCGGATCAACGTTTGGGATACCGAAGCTGTATCTGATCCAATTCCCTTCCCAAAGAAGTCTTTCAGTGTCTTTGCCTTTAACTTTCGCAACATAATTTTTGGGGTAAAAAACCTCGCCATTTTGATCTACGCCGAACTTCTGCCTTCCACCATCACATCCCAACGGCATGAAACCTCGTCCACGTTTTTTAGGCATATCGTTCCAAGATTTATTGTAAGTCTGTTCAGGCAGGTCAAAGATCATGTCATATACAGTTTTTTTATGATTTGCTTCCCATTCCTTCTTGAATGCTTGATAGTCAATATTATCATCTGCATTAGTGACAAGGACATCAAAATCTTTTACAAATATCTTTTCCCCATTTATAACATCATCAACAAGAAAAGAAAAACTCTTTTTTCCATTTCTCAATGTGACTATGGTTTTATCAAAGGAGTTGACGTCTTCGTTTTGTGCATACTTGATCTTTGCCAATATAAACCCTTGACCATTCATAGAACCAAACATTTCGCCATTATATACCGAAATATCGCCGTTCCAATCTTTATCTGCAAATCCATCTCCCCATTCTATTTTAACTTTTGCAGATTTCCAAACTGAGTCAGTGTATATGGCAATTGAATTGATCTCTGGTTTTTTATTTTCAAAGGCAAGCCTGATCTTCAATGTCCTTCTATAAATAGCGTCAAAATCTGCAACGTCAGTGAATTCTTGGGCATTTATCGGATTAAATTCAAAGATAGCCTTAGAGCCATCAAATTTTACTTTAAC
>DTPJ01000305.1 GCA_011334435.1 Candidatus Poribacteria bacterium
ACTGCCGGGCATCTTTATCGTCAACTTGCCTGATGATGTGTCCTGCTTTGTATGGCAAACGAACAGGTAATAATTCTTTTTGGCTTCGTCATATCTCAGCATATAAAGAGATGGATTGAATTCTTTGCCATCTTCGGTCTTGATTGAGACTCTCACAATATCTCTCACTTTTGACAAAGCATCAACGATTGCCTCTCGTTCCATCGGCACTTGGACTGCTTTTCCTGCTAATTTTTTCGCACCATCGCTTGGGACAGCGTCAACGAATTCTGCCACTGGCTCAACGAATATGACCGAACCGCCTGCTTTCAAAAAGTCCGCAAGCATTTTCCTTGTGCTTTCTCTAATTGTCAATGTCGGCGGGACAACAACCGCACTATATTTAGCTTTCGCCACTCTTAATTCTTTACCTTCAACCGCTCCATGCCTTGATAAAACGTCCTCATCAACATAGTCAAAGTCAAAATGTTCTTCTAAAAGGATATTTTGGACGGTCATAAATTGATTATTAAGCTGTCCCATAGGTTCACGGACTCCGCCATAGAATATGCCCCATGCACTTTCAATTGGATGAATGACTGCGATGCTTCTGACAGCTTTCCCTTGCGTCATCATGAGATTAACCCTTGAGAAATAGTCCTCAACAATGGGATAATCTCTCCACCATGGCGATTGGAACGAAATTGAAGCAGGATAGTCACGTTTCGCCTCGCCTAACATTGTATACCACGAAAGATGCTGGCATCTCAAATTGACGCCCAAAGCAGCTTGCCAATCGCCGACTGCCTTATGTTCTGCAAATGTGAATTGCCAGCCTGTGCATCCATATAATTCGCTAAGCATCCATTTCCTGCCGAACTGATCAAGCATAGAACTGCACTGTTTGGCTGTTGAGTATTCAGGAGGACGTCCACCACGACGCGTCAATATCTGTCCGCAAAGTATATCAATGCCCGGCGCCTGCATGAACTCATAAAATCTCATTGCACTCCCGACGACTGATGTCTGACTATGCAAATTTTCCTCTGCAAGCACATGACCAGTGAACAATAGATTGTATTTTTCGCACCAATCGTATATCTGCTTGCCAAAGTGATATGTGAACATGTAAGTCAAGCAGTCGCGGAAATCGCGTCGCACCTTTGAAAAGTCCGCATCGCCCATCTTAAAGAATATCTCAGGCAGATGATCAAGTATGTCATATCCATATCGTTCTTTGAATATCTCTGGCAATGTATCTGTCCATTGCGAGTGACCGCCATTAGGACCGAGACCAAATCCGCCGTAATTTGGTTCATCAGTGAATATACCGGGGATCTCTTTGCCGAAGTATTGGCTTGAATGCTTAGCATAAGCGTCATGCGTAACTTCAATAAATTTCGCTACTGCTTCTTTTGATAGCGTGTCAAGGTAGGTTTGATCATTATACCAAGGCGATGGATCGGACAGGACACATCTAAAAGCAAGGACTTTTTCACCTTCTTTTGCATCAGAAGGACTTCCTTTTCTTACGTCTGATGCGATGTTGCCTTCTACTTTTCCGATAAATATCCCAAGTTCATCACCGTTAGGTTTGAATTCCTTAGGATCGGCTATGGTCAATCTTAAATGTCTTTCACGATATTTAGGGTCTTTTGTAACTATACCTCCAGCAGCGCCAGAGGGCCAGCGGTCTTCATCATAAAGCCATGCTTCCATGCCGTTTTTTTGTGCTTCGTCAGCACATGCGTTTATCAGCTTAAACCATTCTTTAGAAAGATAAGGTGTAGCAAGCCCGACTCTTGAATGCATAAATCCTCCGCCAAGCCCCATAGCCTTGAATACCCTCATTTGCCTGCGGAGTTCGCCCTCTTCAAGACGTCCGTTCCATGCCCAGAATGGTTTGCCCCTGTAAAGCGACGTCGGCGATTTAAATAACTGTTTAATGCTCATTTTGATTCTCCTTTCTTCTTACTTCTGTGTAATTTTGTATTCAATCTGTGGTTAAAATAATCATAAACCTATCATCTCGTTGACCTCGTTCTGATATGCGTTGACTTTTTCGCTCATTATCTCGTCCATTGTCACAGTGCGTCCAAGATGTGCAGATTCAAGCATCGCATAGATCAGTCCAACTGACCGCATTGCTTGATTGATGTCAACTGACGGTCTTCTATTGTTCAAGATTGACTCTGCAAAATCAAAATATTCTATTGCAAGCAGTTTACTATCAATATCAGCAAAGGGGAGTTCATATTTACATATCCTTTCTCCGCCAAAAAGCTTTGCTGTTATCTCATCAAGACGATATTCTGGAAGCATGTCAAGCAGATGTTCATCTTTTATAACACCTTTCCCATCTATTGTCAATGTGACAGGTTTTCCAGAACGGTCTCCGGGCAAATTTAACGAACCTTTTGAGCCATAGATAAATCTCTGCCATATTCCCTGTCCATGACCTGCATGGTCTTCTGTAAACTGCCCAATAGCTCCATTTTTGAATGAAAGTATTGCGTAAATAGCATCCTCCGCATCTGCTTTAACTTCCGAAGACATCTTTCCGTTTTTACGCACAGGTTCATGTAGCCGTTTATAAGCATAAACGGTCTCAACCTCTCCCATAAGGTATTCTACAACATAGGAATAGTGGACGCCGACATCTAATAATGGTCCTCCACCACGTTTATAATGTCTCCATGGAGTTACGATGACTGAATTTCCTCCGCCAACGCTATTTTGAATCATAAGGCGGGGAGTTCCTATCAATGCAGATTTTATTATTTCCCTTCCAATGATGTTTATTGGGTCATAGTGAAAATTCTCGGCGACGCTTAAAACGGATTTTGTGCTTTCCATCGTCCTTTTCATCATATTGCAGGCACGTATAGTCAATCCCATAGGCTTTTCTAACATGACATGCCAGCCTCTTTGCATTGCCTCTATTGCAACTGTATGATGTTCCCAAGGCACAACAGTAGCATCTATCGCCTGAATTTCAAATTCTTTCAAATCCTCTAATCTTTGAACTGCTTTCACTGGATAGTTGAAAGATTCCTCTGCACGTTTAGCCAAAGATTCTGCATTTTCTAATATGAGATCACAAGCAGAGACAAGTTCAAACTTGTTAAGCCCTGCCCTATCCAACTCAATCAGACCGTTGAGATGGCGATTGCCCATAACTCCACAGCCTACAATTGCAAGTCTAACTTTGTCCAAAAAATACCTCCTATATTAGGATTATTAAAAATGCAATTTTCATAAGTATTCAAGCACTATTGTAAAACAGAGAATTCGCGATGTCAAGGGTTCTTTGCCTTAAAGCAGCCTTAAAGGGTATAATTCAAATTTTGTGTAATTAGTCACGAAAACAGCTGATCGGATGAGATTTTCACGACACTTGTCAGGAGATGCTTGGTCAAAACGTGATGCACTTACTCAATTTATCTCATCAATTAGAACTATGCTTGATAAAATAGGCAATAATCGGGGCGAAAAGATATTGCTATCTGTAAGAGTGCCAACTTGGCTTGAAAGATGTAAGCGATTGGGAATTGATATTTCAGAATGGGCAAAGCTGGCTTGATTTTATCACACTCGCACCATTTTTATCATGCGATTATAATATTAATTTTTCTTCTTTTTTTCTTCTTTCCGAAAGGTTCTTTCAGCAAATCCAATACCAATGCTGATTTATAATTGATTTATCAGAATCCAAATAGCCAACGCGATCTTGATGATTCTGTTATGTCAATCACTATATAATCGCCTTCACGTTTACTAAAAACAGGTTCTCCTTTCTTTCCGGGGATGCTACCTTCCGCACAAAAACTTATTTCGCCCATATAATTGCCCGCAGGAATTCTAACTTGCCCTAATGTATCACAGAATACGATCATTTTTGCACCATTTTTGACTTTCCTATTTTCCGTTACAGGCGCCCAGCCTATTTGTCCCAAAGTTTGATCTGCAAAAGTAAATTTTTTTCCGTCAATAGTTATAGAATTACAATCTTGACCAGCAAAGGCGATCAAATTCCCTGACTTCATACGAAAAGCAACCGCCCCTGATCCCTTATAATCAACGCAATATCCATTGACTTTGAATGATTCAAGCTTGATCTGCTTTGATGGAAGGTCAAGATTTTTTACTATCTCTGCATCTCTTTCAGGGTTGCGGGCAAATCCACCTTCCCAATTCTCCTCAAGCCTTGTCAGATGAGGTGCAATTGCGACTGATCCGTTTGGAAATCTGCAAGCAACATAATCTGTTGTGCGGGATATAACCTCTGTATTGTCATCAGAAGGATAAGCCCTAAGATTATATAATATCTCAAACCAGTTGCGAGTTTCATATCCAAGGCTTGCTGATTGGTCGTCGCGAGGTCTATATCCAAGATATGTAAATGAGCCATTATTAGTGGTTAAGCGATAAGTGCCGACGATATATTTTCCACATCTTGCGACGATCTCAGAACCTTTTGGTGTTACAGGATAAATATGATCTACGATGAAGTCAGTTAAGATTATCTGAGGATTGACATTCTTCAAGATGCCTTCAAATGTAACCTGTTGTCCGGGGACGGATTTTCCCCATCCGCCTGCTTGTATTGTAAATGTCACCCCGAACATATCTTGCCAGCGATCTAATATAGATTTCCCTTCTTTACTGATGATCGGTATAGGACCTGACCAGATAACTTTTCCGCCAGTATTTGCCAATTCATCCATCATATCTAAAAGCTTTATAGATGGAAAAGGCTCAAATGTTGCTATAAGCGTGGTAAAACTTCGTCCCGCGAGTTCTATCTTACCGTCTTTAACCTTTCCCATCTCAACGAGTTTCGCCTGAGTGATCATATTTGCATAGCCATATTGCGTTGTCCATGAGCCAAACCTTTCTTCTGCACTTACAAGGTCAATCGGATAAAGCATCATAACGTCAATATCGCGATGTTGCATCTCTTGGACAAGCGAAAAGATGTTCACCCCGCCGACAACACCAAAGACATTTTGAAGTTGATGGCGTCTCCAACTGACCTCATTTGGATGTCCCCAATGGGCGCAATATGAATGAGGAACTTCGTTAATTATGCCTGTTGAACAAGCCAAAGCCAAAGCATAATAATCTCTGTCAAGCCATCCGCCTTCTGGGTGGTCATTTCCTGTCCCTGTCAAATATTCTCCCCATTTGAAATAATCGTGACATGCAGAGGCGGATTGATGAACCGTATTTGACCAAACGAAATCAGATGTATATTCATATTTTCGGCTATTCATATTGGTAGTGCCTGTTCGCCAATAATCTATCGTTGGACTTTCTGCCCATGTCGCATGCGCTCTTGTATCAAGTCTGTATCCGATACGACTTTCTGCATATTTTTTAGCAGAGACAAACAGATCAACAACGCCATCTTGAAGCATAGCATAATATCGCGATCTGAATAATGCGGTCTCGTGTATATCCTTCGGTGATGAGCCAAAGACATGCATGACGCCTTCTGTCGCACTGAGATCAGAACTGAAATCTTCTTGACCATAGGTGAAGTAGATCATATATTTGGCAAAGTCTCTATATTGTTCGCCGAATTTCTCTGCAAACTTTCTTTCAAATCCTTCGCTGACATATCTAAGGGCAAATTGTCCGTGATCATGATGACCGAAATAATTCCAATCCTGTTGAATGTGCATTTCATCGGAGTATAGACCGCATAATTGGACGCCCGCATCAATGTATTTATCCATCAATCCCTTTAAATATGGCAATGCGGATTCGCTGAAATAGTCCATTTCAGGAACTTTGTAATGCTGAACGACAAGGACTCTATTAAGATTGCCGATCTCAGTTTTTCCTTCGCCAAAAACGCGAATTCGTCTTGCGACATATCCCGATTCTAATCCTTCAAAAACTTCGCTTTGTGAAATGTCGCTTATATCAACTATCCATTCTGGTTTGACAACTCTATATGGTGTCCCATGCACTCGCTCTTCACGAAAGGCAAAGACACGAATATTTTCTGGTTTTATATCAAAAGGACCCTTATTATTAACCCATCTATTCTGTTGCCATAATTGGACGCTGAATGCCCCTGACTTTGGGTCTCTTAGACCTTTTCGGTAGTGCAACCATCTGCCTGATTCTCCTGTCGCTTTTTCATAAGCCTGACCTATTTCAAGAGGACTTAACAGACTTAATTCTAATTTTAGCCCATATTGGCTGACAAATTGACTGATCTTCGCTATAAGATGGACATACTCGTCCATATCGGGAGTCAGTTTGCGTGGGGAATCTGTGCCAGGGCGATATTGACGGAAAAAATGATCAAAAGCGACTATTAATCTGCGAGTGCCTGTTTTATTTGCTTCTTCGCATATCTGACGAAGACTTCGTTCATAAGGATTGAAGCCCAAAGCAAGGTTAAGAACCTTATCGGGATCGTTTGCTAGATCGATCAATTCCTCGTCACTGACAAGGATGATCCCCGCACTTGGAAGTTGGTAAGCCCAAGGTCCTGGATAACTGATCATCTCACCTATGTAGACGTCCTCTGGCATAGAATTTCCCATTTTTTACCTCCATTATTAAAGGATTTTTAATTTTCTCAATCAAAAACGTATATTGATAATATAAATCAAGTATGATAAACTGCAAGTAGTAGAAATTGGCACTTTTCGTTATATTCCTTCTACGAGATTATAGATTATAAGATTAATTTGATCAATTGCTAATTTTATAGCAATTTATCAATAAAGGAGATAACAATGATTCAGGAATTTTCCGCCCAAGAGATTGAAGAGATGTTAAAAACAAAAGGCACTGACATTTTGCCAAAATATAGCGATGAACAACGTTGGAAAAGCATCGTTGAAAATCCTATGATAAGCCCATCTTTTCAGAATTATAAAGAATATTTAGATAAGCTATTAAACGAGCCAATTACACATGTTCCTGCGTCACTTTATCTGAATTACAGAAGGACAGGCAATCGCAATCCTCACGATGGCATAATATCTAGCAGGCGAAGTCACTTAATGGCATTTGTTATAGGTGAATGCCTTGAACGAAAAGGTCGCTATCTTGATGCTATAATGGATTATATATGGGCGATCTGTGAGGAAAGCAGTTGGGTTATTCCTGCACATAGTCAAACAACACTCCCAGCTTATACCGATATATCATGGGTTGATCTTGTATCCGCAGAGACAGGCAGAACCCTTGCAGAGGTGTTATATATCATCGGAGATCGCTTAGATGAGCATGATCCAATGATAAGGCAAAGGGCACTTTATGAGATTGATAGAAGATGCTGGACTCCATATATGCAATATGACAATATGTGGTGGATGTTTCGTTCTAACCCTCGCTCAAAGCTAAATAATTGGACTGCGGTATGTAACTGTGGCGTCGTAGGATCAGCTATACTCGCTATGAATGACAACCAAAAATTGGCTAAAATGATAGAAAAATGCCTTAAATCAATGAACGATTTTTTACTATGCTTTGATAAACAAGGCGGGTGTGATGAAGGTCCTGGCTATTGGGGATATGGCGTGTCAAATTATGTTTGGCTATCATATCTTCTTGAAATGCGGACTGGCAAAATCTCGCTTCTTAATGCTCCCGAAGTAAAAGATATAGCCAAGTTTCCACAAAGAACTACTTTTAGCAGGAATAACGTCGTCAATTTTTCTGATTGTTCGCCGAAAGTTTCGTTTTCACCTTCATTATTGTTTTATCTCGGTCAACGTTTATCCTTGCCAGATGTTAGTGCTTTCGCTCAATATCAGTATGATCTCAATCCAAGAATTAGCTTTTATGATATAAGAAGCCTCACTTGGATTCCGATATGGGGACCTGTTGGTCGTTGGACTGATAAATGGAAGCCTGAAAAGCATTTTTATTATACAGAGATGCAATGGTTGATCAGTAGAGTAAATCCTGATGACGAAGATTCACTGATGTTGGCAGTGAAGGGCGGGCATAATGCAGAAAATCATAACCAAAATGACGTCGGCAACTTCATCGTCCATTACGGCGGAGAATCGCTCATTGTCGATCTCGGTGCTGGAACATATACAAGGGACTATTTCAGTAGTAAACGTTATGAAATACTCGTAAATTCCTCATGGGGACATAACGTCCCATTAGTCAATGGTTATCAACAGCCTGCTGGCGGGCAATATTCCGCACAGGTGCTTGGATATAATCTTTCAGATACAGAAGACGTTCTGGAATTAGAGTTAAGCAACGCATATCCTGATGACGCCAAAATAAGGATATTAAAGCGACGGGCATCTTTGCATCGTGATGGCAAACTCGGTTGGATAGAAATAGATGATCAAATTCGCCTTGATAGCGACAAAGGGAATGTTAAACTACCGTTATATGTCGCAGGCGAGGTAATAATGGAAGACTCTGCAATGTTCCATATTGTCGGACAAAAGGCAAGAATCAAGGTTCAATATCAACCTCAGACTATAAAACCAATAGTTGAGAGGATTCAGTCCGATGATAAGAGGATAGCAGAAAATATCCATCGTGTCGTTTTTGATATTCCAATAACAGAAGGTTCAGGTAGGCTTTTATTAAAGATCATGCCTTAATGGAGGAAACAATGAAAGTAGCAGCGATGTTTGGTGAAGGAAAAGCTGGATTAGGGGATAAACCCGATCCAATGCCTAATGAAGATTTTGTCCTTGTCAAAGTCCATGTTGTGCCGATGTGCACAGAATATAAGGCATTTAAGGGCGGACATACAGGCGATAGTTTCGGTCACGAGGCAGCAGGTGAGGTTGTAGAGGTCGCTCAGCCCGGTCAAGTCAAAGTCGGAGATAGGGTTGTTGTCCAACCTCAATATGCCTGCGGTAGATGTCCGATGTGCCTTATCGGTGAACATATTCACTGTCAAAATAACAGGAACGTCTTTGCAATAACAGGATCAAGCACAGGGACAGCAACTTATGCCCAATATCTCTTAAAACAAGATTGGCTTTTATCTCCGATACCTGACGACGTCAGTTATGAACATGCTGGTATGGCTTGTTGCGGATTAGGACCAACTTTTGGTGCTATGCAACAGATGGACGTCAATTCAATGGATACAGTCCTTATAACAGGCTTGGGACCTGTAGGTCTTGGCGGAGTGATCAATGCCCGTCATCGCAATGCACGAGTTATAGGCGTTGAAAGTCAGCCTTATCGTGCTAATTTGGCGAAGGAATTAGGGGCAGAAGTCGTCCTTGATCCAAACGATGCAGATATACTAAAAAAGATCATGGAATTGACAGATGGAGTAGGAGTTGACAAGGCGGTTGATTGCTCTGGTTCAGCACAAGCACATAGACTTATGGTTGACGCATTGAGACGCAAAGGACAAGGTGCTTTCGTCGGAGAAGGCGGAGAGTTTCCATTAGCAGCAAGTAGAGATATGATCCGTAAAGGCTTGGTCTTACGCGGAAATTGGCATTACAATCTTGGCGATTATCCTAAATTGATGAGAGTTATAAAAGAATCAAAACATCTGCTTGATAAGTTTATAACTCATTCTTTTCCGATGAGCGAAGTTCAAAAGGCTTGGGAATTGCAAATAACTGGAAACTGTGGAAAAGTTATCCTTTACCCATGGAAATAAGGGTTAGAAGATTAAGGAAATAGCACACGGATTGACAAAGATTTAAATCTATGTTTATCAGTGTGCTATCAGCTATAAATGACTCAGGAAAAAAATAACATAATAAATATATGCGTCACTGTGATCGTTATCGTCGTATCTTTTGCATGGATAGGATATGCCTATATTATGGGTGCAAAGGCAACTCAAATGTTATTGCATCCAATCGTTCCGATATTGCTTATCGCATTATTAGCTAAATTTAGGGGCGATGAGTCAACAAGGTTTGTTGTTAATATTATCTTTGTTTTTATTGGTATATGGATTTTTGTCAGGCTTCAGAGTGTTTTTATGCCTTTTATTGTTGGCTTTGCACTCGCTTATATTGTCAATGTCCTATTTGACGGGTTAAGGGTTATTCCTCTGCCAAAAGGAAAACGGCTTCAACTTCCCAAATGGGGTGCAATTGTCCTGCTATCATTCATAGTAATATGTGTGATAGCATTTATTGTGTTTGGGATTGTCCCTCAGCTTGTCCAGCAAGTAAGTGACATACAAGATAGTATGGCAGGTTTATATGATAGGATCAGTAATTATGCAACAAAGGTTTCAAGCGATATGTCAAACGGTGACTATCCATTTAAATATAACCTGCCAGAATCTTGGCGAGAGCCTGTGGGAGAATACATTGATAAAGTTGTTTTAAGTATTCAGGAGAAATTGCCATCAATCACAGAATCTATTAGTCAAATAACGGGATTTATAGTGGGAAAGTTATCAGCAGGTATTGTCGGAACTTTTGGAAGGATTTCAACTGCCTTTTTTATAGTCATTGTATTTGTTTATGCTATCCAATCTTTTAGATCGCATGTAAAAAGGACATTGGGCATTTTTCCATCTGCACAGAGAGAAAGATTAGTCCTA
>DTPJ01000327.1 GCA_011334435.1 Candidatus Poribacteria bacterium
ATTTTCTCTGACTTCCTCTGGCTTGACCGCAAGTTCTGCCCCTTTAAGAAGCACATCAGCGATATTCTGATAATAGGCTTTCCAATTGCCCTTAATATAATCAAGGGTCATCTCAGTCACTTTGCCATCAATCTCTGTCACTACTTTTGGTCTCTCCTCTGGATTATATACAGCTGCGTCAATATTGCCTCTGACCATCGCAGGCTCTTGTGGATCAAGTCCATATTTGCACAACGTCCCCTTGTCGCCAAGGACAAACCATCTTGGCTTCTTTATCCTGCAAATATTGCTCAGTTCAATACCATAAGACATTCCATTTTTAAATCTAACTATGCAATTGAGATGGCTTTCTATGTCAATATCCCATTTTATATGATGTGTGTCACAGAAAACAGTATCCACTTCTGATGGCACAAGTCTGAGACATTGATCTACAAGATGCGCTCCCCAATCATAAATCTGTCCGCCGACATGTTTTTTAATTCCTCGCCATCCGCCCGGTCTTCCATATCCTAATATCGCAACTTGGATTAGAAACACTTTCCCCAATAATCCATCATCAATAGCTTTTTTAACGGTCAGATAATCGCTATCCCAACGACGGTTTTGGAAGACGCTTAATAGAACGTTATTCTTTTTGCTTGCCGAGATCATCGCGTCTGCCTCTGCGGTATTCATACACATTGCCTTATCAACCACGACGTGTCTTCCCGCATTCATACATTTGATAGCAAGTTCAGCATGGCTATCATGTGGAGTAGCAATGACAACTAATTGAACATTGTCATCATTTAGCAGTTCGTCAATGGTAGAGTAAATCTTTACATCGGGATGGTCATTTTTTGCGTTAGCTTGTCTTTGTGGATCACGAGTTGATATTGCATAGAGATTTAATCCGTCAGCTAATCCGACGAGATAAGAATGGAAGCATCTTCCAGCATATCCATAACCTACAACAGCAGTGTTAATTACTGAACCCATAGAATATCCTCCTTATGTAATGTAGTTTACAATTACTCAAATTTTCCCTTACTCAAATAAAGCGTCAACAAATTCTTTTGGCGAAAAATCTTCAAGATCATCTAATTTTTCACCAACACCGACAAGTTTGACAGGTATTCCAAATTCATCTTTTATCGCTATTACAATTCCACCTTTGGCTGTCCCATCAAGTTTTGTTAGTGCGATACCTGTAACTTCAACAGCTTCTTTGAATTGCTTGACTTGTGAAATGGCGTTTTGTCCTGTCGTAGCATCAAGCACTAATAAAACCTCGTGAGGAGCGCCGGGCAAAGCTCTATCAGAAACTCTTTTGATCTTTTTCAGCTCTTCCATAAGATTTTTCTTTGTGTGAAGCCTTCCCGCAGTGTCAATGATCACAACATCGCATTTCCTCGCGATGCCTGCTTGGATAGCGTCAAAAGCAACCGCAGCAGGGTCTGATCCCTCTTGATGCTTGATGAAGTCCAATCCACCAACTCGTTGACTCCATATTTCAAGCTGATCTACCGCAGCAGCTCGGAAAGTGTCTGCGGCTGCAAGTATAACCTTCTTGCCTTCTTTGGTGAACTTTGCAGATAGCTTGGCTATCGTTGTAGTCTTGCCTGTGCCATTCACTCCCAAAACCATTATCACAAAAGGTTTATGTGATTCTACATCAAGAGATTGCTTTTCAGTGCCTAATATTTTTGTCATCTCATCTTTTAACAGTTGAGTAATTAAATTTGGCGTTCCCTCTAACTTCTCATTTTTGACTCGCTCACGGACATTAGAGACTATTTTCAATGTTGTCTCTACTCCGACATCGGATTGTATCAATATCTCCTCCATCTCCTCTAACAATTCTGGGTCAATCTTAGTTCTTCCGCTTAAAAGATTTTTTATACGACCAAAAAAACTTGTCCGAGTTTTCGTTAATCCCATTCTCCACTTGTTAGAAGGTTTCGGAGATAGTTCATCAATATCTAACTTTTTAATTTTATTATTTTCTTTCTTTATCTCTTCAGGTTCTTCTTCAAATATTATCTCCTCTTCTGGCGGCAACTCTTCCAAATCAAGCTCTTTTATTATCTCTTCTTCGCTGACATATTCTTCTTTTTCCTCTACTTTCTTCTTTTCATCAACTTTTTCTTCTACTTTTTTTTCGGATTTTCGTCTGAATATATTGAACATTATTATAGTAACCCCCCTCAATCATAGCTTACTATTTTAGTTTTAGCATTTTTCCTATTTGGACAATATCGTCTCTGCCCTGACGCTTCAATCTAAGTTTATAATAGTAAACACCGTTGGCGACTTCTTTTCCATCCTCATCTCTGCCATCCCAATGTATCATCACAAAATTAACCACATTTTGCTTTTCCAAAGTTCTGATCAGTCTTCCTGACACTGTGTATATTTTGACAATAGCAGAATCAGCAACTGAGCTTAGTTGAAATGTTATGTCCGTCTCTCGTTCAAACGGATTAGGATAATTCATCAGTGAGTTTTTTTCTATCTCAAATTCGCCTTTGACAACGAACTTGATCGATCTCATACCTAAATTACCATTGAAATCATAAGCAAAAAATTTGACCTCATAATTTCCCGGTTCTAACTTTTTAGGTGCGTAATTTACCACAACATCGTTTGAAGACGGGTCAAAATGAACAATGTAATCTTCCTGATCAACTGGCTCAAAATCTCCTACATCCATTTTCATAAGTATATCCAATTTATGCGAAAGCAAATCTACACCATTGTTATCTGATATAAGGGCATTTATCTTTGGTTCAGATGATACAACATTTCCATCGGCGAAGTTCTGATCTGCAACGTTAATCTGTATGTTAGGAGGACGGTTGTCATTGCTGATAATAAGACTGAAAATGCCTCCCCATTCTGATTCTGCTTCAATTATTGCGGTTTCAAGGGTCTTGAATTTAAGTCTATCGCCAGAGTTAAATTGCCTCTCATCCTCAAAGATTTTAAGGTGAATGCCAGTCTTTGGATCATAGAATTCCTCTCCGACAGTGCCGACATAAGGCTTGTCATCTTTCATAATAAAGCCGTATTTTACGCCTTCAACGACAAAGTGCTGATTATCCGTAAAACTTATGTTCCATTCATCAATTGGCGTAGTAGCGTTCTCGTCTATTGATATACTGCTTATTAAGCCTTTGTTTGACTTGATCTCATAAGCCTGAACCGATTTCATAAGGGTCTTATCTGCGTTAATGACTGGATTAGAGGGCAAACGCGACCATCTTTTAGCTGAACTGAACCATAGATAAATACCAACATTAGAAACCTTGTCCTTCAAGCTTTTCTCTATCACTGCTAATTGTTCTGGGTCTAATTGGCTATCAGAGATATCGCCAAGCCCTATTTGCTTTTTGACTTCATCTTTTAGAGGCATCAGATCGATCCACATTCTAATAGATATTGGCTTGCTAAAACGTATATATGGGGATTCCAAAACCTCGCTTGATGTTGGATTTGCCATCTTGTAACCAATAATCGCATCATCTGGCGTCTTCACAAAAGACATTGACGGTTGATTGTCTGACAATGTCAATTTTTCAACTCGTTCAATAGCAATGAGACTATCCTGTTTAACAGTATCAACTTGTGCGGTAGCTTTAAACACATCATCATAGCTTTGGACAGAGGATTTTTGCCAGTTTACAAAGACGGAATGTGCGACCTCAAAAATCCAGTAAGCGATATTATCATTCTCGTTTAATTCCTCATATTCGCCAAATCTCTTTCCAGATACATCAGCTTTTAGGACAGGATCAACCCATACAAAAACGATCTGTTTCCCTCTTGGCAACGAGCATGGAATAAAGACTGACGCAATCTGTATATTTTCATCTTTTGATTTTGCCCAATCGCTTTGATTAATAATTGTCTCTCCGATCGTTTTGGCATCGGGATCAAGGATGCCATCGTTATTGCGATCAGGGTCTTTATCAAAAGCCATTACCTTTATAGAATTAGGAGATATTGATTTAACTGCGTTTTCAATATCAACGTTTATTCCCCATTTTTGTTGTGAAAATGAATATATATAAGCTATTTTGGGGTTTTGATTTTTATCTCGCGAGATATACAAGTTTGGCTTTGATGATATAGTCAAATTCATTACATCAGAAACTATGATATTATCATCAGAATCAATTGCGATTATCTTATATGAAGTATCAAATGTCTGATTAGAAAGATCAATCGGATTTTGCAGAACATAAGCGTTTTTGCTTTGATCAAAAACCATCTGAAAACTCTTTATGCCTACATTTGATGTCCATTCCATAGTGACTGATTTCATTTTTGCCGAATTTATATCATTATCTATCTTGACATATACCTGTGCCTTATTATCGGTTATCTCATGGCTAATGTTTGTGAAAATTGGCTGACCGATCATAAACTTCATTCCACCGATGGCATATTCAGAGCCAATCTCGCCATATAGTTTTAACTCCGCAGACCCATTAGGGATATTCTTTGGAATGTCAAACGAAGTTGCTGGAAATATTCCATTTGATACGTTAATAATTTTGCTTTCCTTCTGTTCATTTGGATATATGATAGAAGCATTGATAGTTCCGTTTATATTTGCTGGTTGACCACCGATAGCTTTTACAAATTGAGTTGGCAATGTTTCTAATCTTCCCCCTGATGACACTGATGCACTTTTAGCAGTGATATTTGCCTCATAATCCGCTATATTTAATTTAGACGCGGGATCGCCAAAAAGCGTATATTCAAACATCTGCGTAAGCCAAACTAATCCTTCCTGTTTTAGAAGACGAGTTTTTGATATTGCGGTAACTTGACCTATTCTCAGCAATTTATCCTTAAATATGCCATCAAATAATAGGTTGTTTAGCACTACGTTACCATGTCCATAAGTGAGTCTTGTAGCGCTAAGCATTGCGATAACGCCTTTTTTGTTCGCCCTTAGCATACCTTCTGCCATACAAATCTCACCGGGCAAGTCAAAATAGCCATTATAACAGCTGAGAACAAGCAGGAATGGATATACTTCTGTTTCCCTCATCTTTTCAATATCAGTTATACTGAAAATTATTTCATGCGCCCAGACATGCCTACCACCATGTCCCGCATATTGAGCTATAACTGCACCTCTGGCAAATGCGTCAATTATCATCTCTTTCGTTATTTCTGCTGGTATTCGCTTTTGATCTGGGTTTTGATTGAACCATTTTATTATCTCTTTCAGATATATCTTTGTAGTATCATAGCCAACAGGAGTATGTTTTGCCCAAACTTCTTCAAGTCCTTCTTGGAATATCTCGTCTCCCGGTGCATGTGTTTCATCGTCAGCTATTGATATTATTTGTTTTCTCCATTCTCCGTTTACACGACCTGATTCATTGGCGATTATCTTACTGACCACTATATCCGCTTCTTCAGGAGTTCCAACAGGAATACGACCTAAATATATATCTGGAAAACCGTCATCGCCGTCTATTGTGCTATACCAATGATCTACTGCGGTCTGTCCAAATGTTGTCTTTATGTAAAATGAAGGAATAAAACCGATCAATTCAGGTGCTTCTTTATATATCTTCTTGTCAATGCCTAAAAAGTCGTAAGTTCCATCAGCAAATATAAGAACGTAAGATGGTGCGGGTTGTTGCCAGTTATTATAGGCATATTTTAAGAAGTCTTTTATAGCATGAGGGCTAACCATGCCATAGTTAAACTCATCATAAATATCTGTAACGTCAATGACCTTTGTAATAAATCCTCCGCCTGCTAATTCAGATCGCCAATTAGCTAACTTCTTTGCAGATTCAAGAAAAATCGGATGTGATATAATGATGTAATCTGCACGATTAGTTACATCTCTCAAATTTGATGGAGAATTGATCTCAATCCTATCGGGCTTTAATATGCTTGATGAGGTAACCGCAATGTATTGAAAATTCTGAACATCATCGTCTTCAAATGTGACAGAATAAGCGTTATCAGGAATTCTTATAACTGAAAATTTATCAGTATCTCCACTATTATATTGAATTATATCCCTTATCCTTTTTTTGTCTTCCTGATTGAGTTTGTATTCTTTGATCACTAAGTCCTTAAATTTGCTTATCGCATTAGAATCTGAAATCTGGAAAACTTCAATATCATTATTCAAAAATCCACTTATTGTATAATTATTAAGTTCATTAGCATAGACATTTATTTTGTCAGATTCTTTTACTACAAGATAAACTTTCTGGTTATCGGTTAGCATCCAAGAATTACCCTGCTTTAACACAGTGATAGTTGCTTTATCGGAGAGTGTAATATTGGCAAATCTGAGCCTTTGACTAAGCTCTGGTGGGATTCTGCCTCTGTCAAGCGTGCTAATTCCTTCTAATGTGGTGCTTGCTAATGGTTTAGATGACCTTTGTTCAGGCGCAGAGAACTCAAGCGTATCTTGAACAGCCATCAATTTTCGGTAATATCCCAATTCAAACCAGTTAAGATATATTTGATACGGATAACTGTCCATATCTTTGCCATCGGAGAGATTAGTTCCAATCCTCGCCAATCTTAATTCATTATCAAATCCCTCTTTTATTGAATCAATAGGTACTTGTCCGTCAAAGGAATATATCTCTTGGCTATACCATTTAGCCTCTTCTCCGACACGATGACCATTTAAGGAGATCATGACGTAATGCTCAAAATTTGTGCAACCAACTAACTCTATCTTAAAGTCAGGTTTAACTAAGTTTTGTGCGATGTCATAAACTGGGAATTTTACTGTAACTTCGTTTTTTGGCGATCCATTTTCAATCCCTGTCCAAAACCAATGGTCTCGTGATTCAAACCATGAGTCTGGATCATTTTGATCGCTTTCAGTATGCTGAAGTTTATGATGAAGGTGATCTTCCTCAAATCTAACCCTAGATTTAAAGAAAGTGACCTCTCTGGCGCTTGATGAAGACGGCGTTCCGCTTTTCTGAGCCATTCTAACGCCTTTATTGCCTCCCCAACTAAGCCAATAAACGTTCCAGCGAGTATAGATATTTTTCGCCTCTGCACTGAAAAACTCTATATAATCCCCTTTATCAAACTTTCCATCAGATTCTCCATAAACATAAATAGGAACTTCTGATCCTTTGTAAGTTATTTTCAACGTTCTTGGATCAATTTTAGATGGATCAATCCCTGAACCTTTAATCATATCATAATCAAGTTTATATATACCTCTTTTACTGATGAAAAGTTTGAGAGATTGCGATTCTGCCGTAGTTGATTTAGGCGCTAAATTAATTGATTTTGGAGATGTCCTCCATGATTTTGCTGAGTCATAATTTAGCAAAAGGCTTTTGTATCCGTCCTCAAATTCGTCTTTATAGATGACAGGGTTTGATTGCGGAGCTAACTTGCTTAACGAGAAATTAACTCTCAATGTAACCTTATTATATTTTCTTAACATCTTTAATGCTGGATTATATTGAACTGGTCGGATTTCAAGAATAACAGTGCGTTGATGTCTGATATTTCCTTCATAGACTATATCCGCAATTTTAGAAGGATAAAGGGAATTTTGACGATAAAATTCACGGTCTATGACAAATTTATCGGCGATATAATCCATACCATCTGACTTTTCCAAAACCTTATCTGAGACTGGAAGCGGTAAATAGCCAAAATCATCAGAATATGTTGAATTAATTATATTAACAGATATAGAGGCGGATTGTGGAACACCTAAAAAAACTGATGATGTTGGAAGTTGTGGCTTGCCGATCTCTGATGTCCAACTGCAATCCTTATATTTGATTAAATGATAATAAGTGTTGTTAACTTCTCTTTGTTTTATCTCCAATCCATTTAACTCAAACTCTATGGTTATACCGCTGGTGTCTGAGTTGATAACCTTTATTGATGGCTCAATCTCCTGTGAACCTGCAAAATTACACAAAGACATAAATAGAAACAGGACGAATGATAACAGGAGCTGATTTAAGACTTTACCAAAGGCGTGATTAAGTCTGAGGAAAATCTGATCGGAGAGAAGAATACCCTCCTTGTTTGTCATTGTTTATTAACTCCTTATTCATTGCTAACTACCGCATGTCCGCCGAATTCTCGCCTTAATGCTGCTAATATTTTATCTGAGAAGAGGTCATCTTGTCTTGACTGAAATCGCTTGAATAGAGAAAGAGCTATCGCTGGGGCAGAGACGCCTGACTCAACCGCTTGCTGAACTGTCCATCTCCCTTCGCCAGAATCCTCAACATATCCTTTAATCTCCGAAAGCTGAGGATCTTTTTCCAATGCGGATTCTAAAAGCTCCAAAAGCCAAGACCTTATGACACTGCCTTGATTCCATAGATGGGCGATCTTGTCAAGTTCAAGATTTTCTCCGTAAGGCGAAGACTTCAGTAACTCAAATCCTTCACCATAGGCTTCCATTATCGCATATTCTATACCATTATGTATCATCTTTACAAAGTGACCTGCCCCTGTTGGACCGCAATATAGATAGCCGTCAGGGGGAGCAAGTGTTTTTAACAAAGGCTCTATATGATCAAAATCGGGCTTATCTCCGCCGACCATTATACAATACCCGATTTTGAGACCCCATATTCCACCAGATACGCCTGCGTCAACATAATGAATACCTTTCGTTTTCAATGACCTTGCCCTACGAATATCGTCTTTATAATAGCTGTTGCCACCCTCAACTAATATATCGCCTTCTGTTAAAAGGTCTGCTAATATCTCTGTTGTCTCATCAACTAATTCTCCCGCTGGATACATCATCCAGACAACTCTTGGCGGAATTAGCTTTTGAACGAGGTCTTCAAGGGAAGTTGAACCTATCGCGCCTTCTTTTACCATCTGTTCAACTTTTTCTTGCGTCCGATTATAGACGACAACTTGATGATCGCCTGTTAAGAGTCGGCGAGCCATATTCATTCCCATACGTCCAAGCCCAATCATGCCGACCTGCATTGTATCTTCTCCTTTTTAAAATGATTTATCTTTACTAACCACAGACATTATTATAAAATTAAACACGAACAGAAAGCGTAAAATTTCAAAATTACGATTTATCATTACTTTTTGTGATAATCAGTGTAATTCTGTGGCTAAATGCTTTTTAACGTTTTTTCTGTCCATATTTTTCAACATATCTTTTATGCGCTCTTTGCACTTCTTCTGGAGGGATCTCATCAGGCTGACCAAGCAATAAAGCTAAATGGACGGTTTTTGCCACATCCTCAGTCATAACCGCTGCTTTGACCGCCGATGTTGGGTTTGCACCGATTGTGAAAACTCCGTGATTTTTCATTAGTATTGCAGGAGAAGAGCCTATTTTTTCTATGATCTCTCTGCCTATCTCATCACCGCCGATCCGTGCATATCCAGAGACAGGTATAGGACCGCCAAATTCATCAGCCATAGCAGTCAAATAAACAGGGATAGGTCTCCCCAAAGCGGCGAAAGCTGTTGCATAAGGCGAGTGTGTGTGGACAATACCGCCAACATCCTCACGATGACGATAGACATATAAATGTGCCTCTGTATCTACTGACGGGGATAGATCGCCTTCAATGATATTGCCATCAAGGTCAAGGACGACTAAATCCTCTGGACGAAGCAGATCATAACTTACCCCGCTTGGTTTTATGATAACATATCCTGTTTCCCTATCTCTTCCGCTGACATTTCCGCTTGTCCATGTCACAAGATTATTCTTTGGCAATTCCATATTCATTCTATAAACTTCATCACGCAATTTTTCAAGCATGTCCTTTAACTCCTCTGCTCGTCTTCTTTTATTGAATCCCAGATTTCATCTAATCCTGCCAAATCAAAGTCTGTTATACTTTTTCCCTTGTTAGCGATTATGGATTCCATTTTTCTGAAACGTTTGATAAATTTGGCAGTAGTCTTTCTTAACGCACCTTCTGGCTCTACTTCAAGAAACCTTGACAGATTAACTATTGAAAAAAGTATATCGCCTATTTCCTCTTCAATACTTTCTTTATCAAGTTTATTGAGGCTTTCTTTTAGCTCTATTATCTCTTCATCAACTTTTTTGATAACATCTTCCGCTTTATCCCAATCAAAGCCAACTCTTGACGCCCTGGATTGCACCTTACGGGCTTGTATCAACGCAGGAAGATTTATCGGAATTCCGTCCATAAGTGAATTCTCATCTTTTTCAGCACGTTCTTCACTTTTTATCCGTTCCCAGTTTTGTAAAATCTCCTGAGAATCTTTAACTATAAGGTCACCGAATACATGTGGATGACGCCTTATGAGTTTTTCGCTTATCTTTTTTATAACTCCAAGTATATCAAATCTGCCTTCATCTTTCGCTATCTGTGCATTGAGCAAGACCTGCATCAGCAAGTCGCCGAGTTCCTCCTCAAACTTATCATAGTCCTTTTGATCTATTGTCTCTATTACTTCATAAGC
>DTPJ01000228.1 GCA_011334435.1 Candidatus Poribacteria bacterium
AGCATATTAGAGAATATAGTCACCAAAAACCGAGATATTCCCGAATCAGCGAAGCGCGATCTCATAGTCGCAACAATAGCAGTAAAATATACACAATCAAACTCAATTTGCTTTGCTTATGACGGTCAGGTAACAGGCATAGGTGCGGGACAGCAATCAAGAGTCCATTGTGTTCGTCTTGCGGCATTAAAATCTGATACTTGGTATCTTCGTCAACATCCAAAAGTGCTTGATCTTAAATTCAGAAAAGGTATCGGCAGGGCAGATAGAAATAACGCTATTGATAAATATTTGCTTGATGACATAACAGAAGCAGAAAAGAAAGCATGGGAAGCAGATTTTGAGGTAGTTCCCGAAAGGCTAACCAAAGAGGAGAAGAAAGAATGGTTAAGCACTTTGACAGGAGTATCTCTAAGCTCCGATGCTATGTTCCCATTTAGAGACAGCATTGATAGGGCTGCACAAAGCGGAGTTAAATATGTCGTTCAAGCTGGCGGTTCTAATAGGGACGAAGATGTAATTGAAGCTGCTGATGAATATGGAATGGTAATGGCATTCTCAAAATTAAGACTTTTCCATCATTAATAGTGATAGTTCATAATATTATAGCTTCTTCAAGTTGAATATTGCCCGTATATAGAGCTTTACCGATGATTACACCTGTAACTCCGTAAGGCTCTAACTCCTTTATCTTCTTTATATCCTCTATTGAAGATACTCCACCAGATGCTATTATGCTAACACCAGAAACCGCTACTGCAAGATTTTTCGTTGCCTGTATATTTGGACCTGTTAGCATTCCGTCACGTGATATATCAGTATAGATTATCGTCTTAACTCCGCATTCTTTCATCTCAACAGCTAAATCAACTGCGATTTTTCCTTCTATTTCAGTCCAGCCTTTTATGGCGACTTTTCCATCTTTGGCATCTATCCCAACAGCGATTTTTTCGTCATAAAGATCGCACATCTCACTTACAAAATCAGGATTTTTCAACGCGGAAGTCCCTAAAATAACCCTATATACGCCAGCCTGAAAAACCTTGTCAATTGAGGACTCATCACGAATCCCTCCGCCTAATTCAATTGGAATGCTTACTGATTTAGCGATCTTCTCCACTATGTCCAAATTTTTTGGTTCACCTGAAAACGCACCATCTAAGTCAACGATATGCAAAAATTCTGCACCTTTATCTTCCCATTTTAAAGCCATAGCAACAGGGTCATCAGAGAAAATCGTTTCCGCATCAGCTTTCCCTTGAATTAGCCTGACACATTTTCCATTTCTAATATCAATTGCAGGTATAATTAGCATTTTTTATCCCCAATACTTTTCTATTTTCTGTAATTTTTGCAAATATTTTATGATTTTTTAACAAGTGATCCAAAATTTCGTAGTATTTGTAGTCCGATACTTTGGCTTTTTTCTGGATGGAACTGTGTCCCAAACAGATTATCCTTTTCTATCACAGAGGTAAAATCAATACCATAATTTGTCGTGGCAGAAATGACAGAATTATCCTCTGGGACGACAAAATATGAATGGACAAAATAAACATATGACCCATCTGGGACATTTTGAAATAATGCGGAGTTATGTTTTTTTATATTTATCTGATTCCAACCCATATGAGGGACTTTCAGATTATTGCTAAACCTGATAACCTTTCCTTTGATTATGTCCAAGCCCCTAAATAGTCCGCCTTCTTCACTTTCAGAAAATAAAAGTTGAAGTCCAAGGCATATTCCAATACATGGTTTTCCCTGCTTCACTGATTTACAAAAGGCATCACCAAGCCCAGTCTCGTTTAATCTTTTTATGGCATCTCCAAATGCACCAACACCGGGCAAGATTACACCATCTGCGTTGATTATTTCATCAGGCTTATCTGTGATAAAAACCTTCTGTCCTACATGTTCAAATCCCGCTTGAACACTTCGTAAATTTCCCATTCCATAATCTATAATAGCGATCATTTTTATATTATCCTTTTTAGGCTCTGGCAAATATAATATGGCGATTCCAATTATCATTGTCTTGATAAGGATAATCAGACCGATAATGCGCTCCTCTGCTTTCTTCTCTGATAAGGGCACTTTCTGCGATGAGTTTTGCTATATCAAGCATATTTTGAACTTCAAAATTACTTCTTGCTTTTGGATTTAGATCACCATATTGGTCAAAGAAAGCGATAGCTTCTTCTAATTGCTCTTTGTTTCTTATTATTCCGACCTTTTCCCACATTGTATCTTGAATAGATGCTCTAAAAACGTTGAAATCAATGTTTGATGATAGGTTTTCTTCTCTTTTGTATTTAAGCGAAAAGATCGAATTTGGTATTTCAATATCAATATCATTAACCGCAGATTTTGCTGCTCTAACACCGAAGACAAGGCTTTCTAACAATGAATTGCTTGCTAACCTATTAGCACCATGGACACCTGTGCATGCGACCTCTCCACATGCGTATAACCCTTTAATATTGGTCTCTGCGTTGAGATTTGTTTTTACTCCACCCATCATAAAATGTGCACTAACTTGGACTGGTATTAAATCTTTTGATATGTCTATTCCATAATTACTGCATTTTTCGCTTATAGTCGGAAACCTATTTTTTATAAAATCCGCGTCAAGATGCCTCAGGTCAAGATAGACGCATTTAGTATTCGTCTTTGTTGTTTCTGCAACTATTGCTCTGCTGACAACATCTCTTGGTGCTAATTCCGCAAGCTCGTGATAAAAGGGCATAAACCTTTCGCCATTTTCATTGACTAATATTGCTCCTTCACCTCTAACAGCTTCTGATATTAAAAATCTTGGCGCACCTTGAACATAAAGCGTAGTAGGATGAAATTGGACGAACTCCATATCGGTCATCTCACATCCCGCTCTATACGCTATGGCGTAGCCGTCACCTGTTGCAACTTCTGGATTAGATGTATGACGATATATCTGACAAAGCCCACCAGCAGCAAGGATCGTCGCTTTTGCAATTATAGCCGAAAGACGAGAGTTTTCCTCGTCCCATAATATCGCGCCGTAGCAACGATCCTCAAACGTTATAAGATCAACGACAAATTTGCGGTCCAAGAAATTGATATTATTAGACTCTGATGCCTTTCTGATAAGCACTCTCTCTGTTTCTGCACCAGTAGCGTCACCCTTAGCATGGATTATACGTCTTTGACTATGTGCTGCTTCCATAGTAAAAGCTAATTTGTTATCATGTTTATCAAAATCTGCTCCCCAAGAGACCAACTCATCAACACGGTCTATACCTTCTTCTACCATAACCTTAACCGCAACTTCGTCACAAAGACCGTCACCAGCTTTTAGTGTATCCTCAACATGAAAAATTACCTGATCCCCAGCGTTTTTGGCGACGGCTATACCTCCTTGTGCATAAAGTGTATTACTCTCTCCGAGTTTGTCTTTTGTGATAAGGATCGTTTTCCCATGTTTTCCTGCTTCTATCGCTGATCTGAATCCAGCAGCTCCTCCGCCTATCACCAAAAAGTCAGTTTTAATAATTGACAACTCTGAGAGATCAAAATTTGCTATATATCTGACACATTGACGAGTAAATCTTAAGTCGTTATTCATAATTCTTTTCTTTGTTAAAAAGATTAAAGTTTAAAATTCACTTTATCTAAACAATTCTTTTACTTTGTTTTAACATTTTAACAGAATATTAACATATAATTCAATACAAAAACTTAATATACTGTTCAAAAATCAAGAAATTCTTGATCTACAAATGAGAATATGATACTATCTTTTATGATACTATCTTTTATGATACTATCTTTATAGATAAGAAATAACTCAAAAGAAATCCAATATATAACTATGGCATACTTTAAAAAACTATTCAAGCAAATAAAACTATGATTAATATATTATATTTTGCACATACAGGAAAACATATCGGCGGTGGAGAGACACAGTTATTTGGATTGCTAAAAAATCTTAATAAAGATATGTTTAGCCCAATTGTGATATGCCCAAACTCAGGAGAATTCTCTGATCTATTAAAGACGCTCAATATCCCAATTCTTATTTGCCACTTGCCGGGATGGAGAAAACTTATATCATTCAAAGATTTAGCTTCCTTACGTCTGTTAAAAACAATATCAAAATATCAAATAGATTTAGTTCATGCGTCTGATTTTTGGTATAATTACTACGCTTTACAGATAGGAAAATTGCTTGGCGTTCCAACTATAACTCATGTTCGTAATATTATAATTCCTAATAATACTCATAAATATTTATTTGACCATTTCAATAAAGTTATCGCAATATCGGAGCGAATAAAAAATAATTTAATAGATGGGGGAATAAGTCCAGAGAAAGTTGAATATATAGCTGATGGAGTTGATCTAACAGAATTTCAGCCAAATCGTAATAAAATCAATGTTTTACGTCGTGACTTCCGACTGCGTGATAAATTAATAGGTTTAGTAGGGAGAATTGAGCCATTCAAGAGACAGAAAGATTTCATGTCAATAGCTGCAGAGGTTGTCAAAAGACGCAAAGATGTCAGTTTTTTGCTTATTGGTGATACTTTGAAAAGATACGATAAGTATTTAAGAGAAACAATCTCTGTTGTTAGAAAATATGGCATATATAAATATGTTGTCTGGACTGGTTATCGCAGAGATATGCCTGATATTCTAAATTCTTTGGATATTCTTGTTACATTGTCAGGTGGGTCTGTTACTATGGAAGCACGAGCTTGTGAAACACCCGTTATTATGTCTGATAAAGCAAAACAAATAAATTTGATTTGTGACGATGGGACTGGTATTCTTAATGTTCCAGATAATATTAGCGATTTATCAGAAGCAATTTTGCGTCTATTAGATGATGATCAACTAAGAACAAAGATCGGAAAATCTGGTAGGAAACGTGTTGAAAACTTCTATGATATGAGAAAAACTTCTGAGGATACGCAGAAAATTTACAAAGACTTGTTAGGGATAAATGATTGAGTGTTTTTACATAGCCAAATTAATATGATAATAATATCATCATCATAGCATCAAACCTAAACGAAGGGGATTTTAATTGTATTTTCCAAAGGGAAACTTTAATGGACTTTTTCAAAAGATTAATTTATTGACCGAACAGAAGCGAGGTTATAAAAATGATTGATCAAGCTCTTTATTATATCGCAACTTTGACTTGTGCATATTCTATGGCACAGAGTGTTGATATTCCTAAGTGGCAACCTTATGATTTTTTGTTTAAAAGCGAAATTGAACATCAAAATCCATTTAAGGTTATATTTTCCGCAACAGTAAATAAGCCTGATGGCACAAGTTTTTCTATACCCGGATTTTACGATGGCGATAAGACATGGAAGATAAGATTGTCTCCTACAATTGAAGGACCTTGGTCCCTGCAGACTCACTCAGACGACCCGTTTTTAGACGACAAAATCGCATTTTTTACCTGTATCCCTAATAGTCCCAAAGTCCATGGTGGATTGCTCGTTGATACGTCCAATCCATATCATTTTATCTATGAAGATGGAACAAGATATTTTATGATGGGCTATGAATGCGATTGGCTTTGGGCTTTGGATATGGACGACCCTAACTTGCCAACTATTAACTCATTTCTTGATAAACTCGTATCATACCGATTTAATAACATAATACTTAATGCCTATGCACACGATACATCTTGGGCTAAGGGAAAGACAGTAGAATATGACTATGGTCCTCCGCCAAAATACGCATGGGAAGGCACAAATGAAAACCCGATATTTGATCGCTTTAATCTTTCATATTGGAAACATTATGACCGAGTTATTGATGCGATGTATCAACGGGGAATTACTGCTCACATAATGATAAAAGTCTATAATAAGATGGTCAAGTGGCAGGCGAAGGGAAGTGAAGAGGAAAACCTCTATTTTATTTGGCTTATTGCGAGGTATTCTGCTTATCCGAATGTTATATGGGATTTCTCAAAAGAAGCTAATAACGAGAAAGACCTTGAATATAAACTTGGCAGATTTAAATTTATACGAGATCATGATCCATATCGCCGTTTGCTTACTAATCACGATGATAAGGCGACTTATGACACAGGAGTTTATAATAAAATCCTAGATTTCCGATCAGATCAACAACACAGTCATTGGCACGAGAAAATACTAAGTCAAAGAAAGCAGAATGTTTGGCCCGTTGTGAATGTTGAATTCGGATATGAACACGGTCCCAAAGGTATTGATGATAAAACTTATGGCGTAGCACAATCTCCAGAGGAAGTCTGTCGGCGTGCATGGGAAATCTGCATGGCAGGCGGATATATCGCATATTATTATACTTACACTGCTTGGGATGTAATCAGACCAGAGGATACTCCCCCAGGATATGCTTATTTCAAATACTTATATGACTTCTTCAATCAGACCGAATATTGGCTTATGGAGCCAGCAGATGAACTGGTAAGTGATGGCTATTGCTTGAGAAATAAAAATAAAGAGTATATTGTTTTCTTGAATGAAGCTAAAACCTTCAAAATAAAATTAGAAGACGGAATTTACGTCGCTCAATGGTATGATATATTTAATGGCAAATATATAGACGCAGGAAAAGCGTCAGGTGGTGAAGTTGAGTTTATACCGCCATCAGGCTTTAACAGTTCTCCAATAGCAATTAGAATAGTGATCAGGGATCAGGGATTAGGGATCAGTAATCGGTGATCAGTTATGTAATACGGAGATTATTATATAGGCATTAAGTTAAGAAAACTAAACTTTGGACAATTTTGAGTTAAAAAATGTTGTTAGTTAATCAGATTTATTTTTAATAGCAATAGAAAACCAATACTTAAACGTTAGAAAGACCCTTCACTTCGTTCAGGGTGACACATAAATGTCATTTTGAGTTTATGTCATTTTGAGCGAAGCGAAAAATCTCAATGGAAAAGATCATTAAAGTCTCCATTTGGAAAAGGGAGATTTAGAGGGATTTTCTAACTAAATATGCAATTATAATTTGTAAATTGTCCAAACATTGGTAAGAAAATAGATAAAAGAAAATGGATAAAAGAAAATAGATAAACTAACTTCCCTTATCTCAATGCTTATGAGACTATCATATAAAAGGAGTTTAAAATGTCTGATACAATGAAAATAGAAGAAGCGGTTGAGTTTGCAGAAAACCCAGAACCGAGATGTCCCTGTGTGCTTCTACTTGATACATCAGGCTCAATGCAAGGATCTCCTATTGAGGCATTAAATCAAGGACTTATAACATTTAAGAACGATTTGGTTAAAGACCCGCTTGCCTCTCGTCGTGTGGAAGTTGCAATTATAACCTTTGATAATGTGATCAATATAGTGCAAGATTTCATAACCGCAGATAAATTTGAACCGCCAATTTTGACTGCACAAGGTCAAACATTTATGGGGACAGCGATTAACGCTGCGCTTGATATGATACAAGCCCGTAAAGCCCATTACCGAGCTAACGGTATAGCATATTATCGTCCATGGATATTTATGATAACAGATGGAGAGCCACAAGGCGAGCCTCAGGATATTATAGAGCAAGCAGCAAGACGTATCAATGAAGATGAAGCCAATAAGCGAGTCGCTTTCTTCGCAGTCGGCGTAGAGAATGCTAATATGGAGAAGTTAAAGACAATATCCGTTCGCACACCGGTGAAACTTGTCGGTCTAAACTTTACAGATATGTTTATATGGCTATCACGAAGCACTCAGGCGGTTTCGCATTCAAAAATAGATGATCAGGTAGCACTTCCACCTCCCGGTTGGGCAACTGTTTAGCAAGAAAAATAGTAACAATGCCTACCATTTATGAATCTCTATTAATTAAAAACGAGAGATGAACTATCCTGAAAATTGATCCGATCCATATATTAACTCACCTAATATCCAATATGAAGGGAGAATTGGATGGGCGATGACAATGTAGTTAGCAAACATAATTCATTGATAAATTTTATATTCTTCGGTTTTTTTCTCTATCTCTTTTTTGTGAGCATAGAGTTAATGGAAGTAGCATTCAAGGGATTTGGCAAAGGGTTTGCTGAACAACTCATTGCAACAACTTCTAATCCTTTCGTAGGATTGTTCGTCGGAATATTAGCGACAAGCATAGTGCAGAGTTCTTCAATGACTACTTCCATGTTAGTTGGGATGGTAGCTTCTGGAATGATAACTATTCCTAATGCCATACCAATAGTTATGGGAGCTAATATTGGGACAACTGTTACAAACACAATCGTGGCTATGACATCTGTAACACGAAAGCAAGAATTTGGAAAAGCGTTTGCTTCTGCAATAGTTCACGATTTTTTTAATATACTGACCGCGTTGGTCTTAATGCCGTTACATTTAATCACACAATCTCTTTTAGGTAGGGGAGTTTTACAGATTTTAGCAGAATGGTTAGCAAACGTTTTTGCAAATGCAGGTGGGCTAAAATTTGCCAGTCCGCTTAGAATGATAACTGATCCGATTATTAAACTTTTATATGATTATTTGTTCCCAACGATACTCAGTCCCTTCTGTCAACCTACGGGATTAGGGCTTGCGATATTCACATTTGTATTTGCATTAGGACTGCTTTTTCTGGCTTTGACTTATATGTCAAAAACCATGAGATCAGCGATAATGGTCAAAATAGAAAACTTGTTAGATACTTACTTATTTAAAACAGCTACAAGAAGCTTTATATTAGGAATGATTATCACAGCCATAATACAAAGTAGTTCTGTAACTACTTCATTGATTGTCCCTTTGGTAGGTGTTGGCATTTTAACATTAGAACAGATTTTCCCTTATACTCTCGGCGCAAATATAGGAACAACAATAACTGCCATACTCGCATCATTAGCTATAGGAAGCTATGTTGGTATTACTGTGGCATTTGCTCATTTATCCTATAATATTTTAGGGACAATCATTTGGTTTCCCTTAAAAATAGTCCCTATAACTATGGCAAGAAAAATGGCAGAATTAACCGAAAAGCACAGGAAAATTTCGTTAATCTATATGATTGGAATATTTTATGTAATTCCAGGTCTATTAATATTACTTATGAGGTGAAAATTAGATGTTAAGAGAGATATTAAACATTCTCCGAAAAGAAGACCTTCTTACTCAAGCGATGAAAGAAGTAGGGAATATGATCGCTATAAGCGAATCAATGTTTAGAGCTGCAATAGACGCGGTTATTGGATGTAAAGAGTCATACATAGATATATATGAGAAAGATAAAGAAATTGATGAGTTTGAATGGGATGTAAGACGGAAAGTCATGGAGCATCTGCTTCTTAGCGACAAAAAAGGTGACGTGTCTGTTGCCCTATTTCTTACAGATGCGGTCAGAGATATAGAGAGAATCGGAGATTACTCCAAAAATATATTTGAATTGACAAAAATTTGCTTAACAAAGGTCGTAGTTAATGATATTCATGCCAAGTTTTTTGAAGAGATAAAATCGCAGATTTTAGAGATGTTCGCTCTCATTCAAAGTGCATATAGTGAAGGCGATGTGAAAAAAGCCGAGACCGCCATAGAACTAAGGTTTCGGGCATCTAAAAAGTGCGATGAATTTCTTAATTATTTGGCGTCAGAAGAGGGGCTTCAGACTGAATATACAATCATTTATACTCTGCTTTCTGAGTATCTGAAAAGGATCATCGCTCATTTGAAAAATATCGCTTCAATTATAGTCAATCCGTTTCGCAGAATGGAAATTAGGGCAGAAGAAAGCAAAAAGCAATAAGAAGTTAATAAAGCTTTCTTATAACAATGTATAAATATGACAAAGACAATGTTTGTATATTATTTTTTGATTTGGCAAAACTATGCAATTACAGCGTCAATCCGACAAAACACCGATATTAATAGAGCCAATATTAGAACTTGGTGCAGGCGGAGAAGCACGCATATATGCTTTAAGACATGATACTTCCTATGTAGCAAAAATTTATCACGAACCCACAGACGAAAAAGCCCAAAAGTTATTAGTTATGCTATCTAATCCGCCTTATGATCCTATGGCATCAGTTGGGCATACATCTATCGCTTGGCCAAGCGATCTGCTTTCTAACAATGGCAAAATAGTCGGCTTCCTGATGCCAAGAGTTATCGGAATGAAGCCGATCATTGATTTTTACAACCCTGGCGCAAGAAGAAGGCTTTCCCCGCTTTTCAACTATTTATATCTGCATAGGACAGCTCGCAACCTCGCTTCCGCATTTAGGGCTTTACATGAAAGCGGTTATGTGATTGGCGACGTCAACGAGTCTAATATCCTTGTCTCTGAGACTTCG